>JARGFZ010000015.1 GCA_029210965.1 bacterium
CAATGACTTACGGAGTGAGTCATTGATTTGGGCGCCCCGCGCGGGGCGCATTGATGACTTTTTGCGAAGTCATCAACCTTAGGTCCCGGAATCGCAGGTACAACAACTCCTTGTATTGGGGGAACGCCATGAAATCCTGGAATTCGACGCTCACTTTGCTCATTTTGGCACTGTTTCTTGCTGCGCCGTCACAGGCCGCCTATACAGCCAATATCAATGCTGCCGAAGAGTTTATCTCCACCGGAAAGTATAATGAGGCAATACCGTTGCTTGAAGAAGCGGTGGCCGAATCCCCGGATAGCGCGGAGGGGTATTTTCTTCTGGGTGTGGCAGGGTTGTGGTCAAGGAATTGTGAAATTGCCTGCGTGCATTTTAAAAGGGCGCTGGAGATCGATCCCGGCCTTGTTGTTCGAATGAGCGTTCAGATCAAGGACCGGGTGGTGGAACGAATACTGGCCGGGGACATGGAGGAAGCCAAGGCTGCCCTTACAGTGGCGGTTAAGCACGATCCCCAGCTCAGAAGGGATATCACCCAATCCTGCCTGTACCGCGGCGAGGGCTATCTTGACAGCGGGGACGAGGCTATTGCCGAGAGCATTTTCCAATTCGTAGCCGAGACAGATCCGCAAATGAAAGCCAACATCTGCGAACTTCTCTACGGTAAGGCCAGATCGGCAACTGGAGAGGAAAGCCTCAGACTGGTCCTTGCCTCTCTTCGTTACGGCAACCGGTACCAAAGCGAAACCGTTAAAATGGCTTTTCGTCTTGCCAACGACCTGGATAACGAAACGGCCCGAAAGGGCTACCTGGAGATGACCTCCGAATTCGTTGAACCGGGAAAAATACTGCAATCCAGTGTTGAATATTACACACGAATGTATGGTAACCCCTCCACGGTCAGCCTGTTCACCCCAGACTCATGGATCAGTGCGGACAAGAACAAAAATGTTGCCCGTATCCGTTACCTCACCGGTGACAAAGTGCTTACGAGAGGGGATACAGGCCCCAGGGAACTGGAGCTTTCCATTTATACGGCAAAAGATTTTCCAGGAATAGCCACCCCTTCTGACAAGGGTTACCTCCAGCAGATATGGTTCTCTGCGGCCCAGGGTCCGGCCACTGTTTATTACTGGTCCGTACCGGCTCCCTGACACCGTAACCGATACATGAACAGCTCATCGGGCAGCCCGTTCCTATAGCTTTTAACGATCAAATCACAAGAACAGTACAGGTCTGACCATCAACATGACCCCCCGGAATGAAAAAGTAAGAGGTACCCTTCTCATGGTATCGGCAATGGTGATCCTTAGCCCTGATGCCCTGCTTATCTCACTTATCCGTGTTGATCCCTGGACTCTCGTTTTCTGGCGCGGTCTTCTCACAGCCTGTACCCTGTCGGTGGCGCTGGTGTGTTCCCATGGAAAAGGAGTATTACGGGAAGTCTTCCGCATGGGGCCCGCTGGTATTCTGGCGGGCTTTTTATTTGGCGCGAGTACGGTTTCCTTTGTCATGTCGATCCGGCTGACCACAGCAGCCAACACCCTGGTCATTGTCGCAGCGACGCCGCTGTTTGCAGCCATTTTAACCAGGCTGTTTCTGGCTGAAAGGGTTCCTGTACGGACCTGGGTGGCGGTTATAACCGGTTTTTCAGGCATCATCGTTATCTTCAGCGGAAGCCTTTCAACGGGTACCATTCTCGGTGACCTTCTGGCCCTTGCAACAGCGATGATCATGGCCACAAACTTTGTCATTATCCGCAGCCACAGGAAGGTCAGTATGATACCGGCAGTTGTTTTAAGCGGGATATTGACCACCCTTGTGACGCTGTTCATGGCAGAACCATTTGCTGTAGGTACATCCGATATTTTGCTCCTCACGGTTCTGGGTTCTGTTGTGATGCCCATTCCCCTGGCTATCATGACTGTGGCTCCTAAGCTCATCCCGGCCGCTGAGGTAAGTCTTATTATGCTTTTTGAAACCTTCCTGGGACCCCTCTGGGTGTGGCTGGTTATAGGGCAAAGGCCAGCAGGTGAGACGGTGCTTGGAGGGGGGTTATTGGTGACAACGCTTGTGGTGCACGCGGTGGTTGGGTGGAAAGAGCAGTAATTCGTGATCCGTAATCAGTAATCGGTGAACCGTAACAACATAAGACAACAGGCATTTCAATTACTTCCAATTCATGCTTGACATATAACTGCATGGGTTGTTTGTTTCACGGTTCACGGTTCACGGTTCACGGTTCACGGTTCACGGTTCACGGTTCACGGTTCACGGTTCACCGCCTTCCTCGGTTCCGCAAACACCCTTTTAACCTGAGGATACTCTTCCTTGATGGCGATCCTTATCTGTTCGAGCACGTCCTCAACCTGTCCGGCGGGTACAGTGTCCACAAAATCCAGGCTGATGTTGGTGAGGATGAAATCCGGTCCCATGTGCAGCGTCAGGACTTCGTTCACCGATTGGATCTGAGGGTAGGAACCGGCCAGGATGCGAATCCCGTGTACGATCTCGCGGTTTGCGCTCTCCCCGATGAGAAGGCCTTTGGTCTCGTAGGCAAGCCAGACTGCTGTCCCTCCAAGAATGATCCCGATGACGATGGAGGCCAGCCCGTCGTAAAGCGGGTTGTGAGTACGGTGGCTTATGTAAATACCCATAAATGCCACAATCAAGCCCAGCATAGCGGCGGAGTCCTCAAAAAGGACAACAAACAGAGAGGGGTTTTTCCCCCGCTGGACAGCTTCAATAATTCCCCATTTTCCTTTTGCTCTGGAAAACTCGCGAAAGGCGAAAAGCCAGGCCGCCCCTTCGAAAAGAAAGGCCAGACCTAGGACGATATAGTTGATATTTGGATTGGTCAGCTTTGACGGGTGACTGATGTGTACGATGCCTTCGTAAAGAGAAATGCCGGCTCCCACGGCAAAAATGAGGATAGCCACCACAAAGCTCCAGAAATAGATCTCCTTACCATGGCCGAAGGGAAAATATTCATCTGGAGGGGCTTCGGAGCGTTTCAGGCCGTAAAGGAGCAGCACCTGGTTGCCAGTGTCCACAAGGGAGTGGATTCCCTCGGACAACATGGCGGAGCTCCCGGTGAGGAGCGCGGCAAAAAACTTGGTGATCGCAATGAGGGAGTTGCCCACCAGGGCCGCCCAGATAACCTTTTTGGAAGCTGAGGACATATTGTACCTGCCGTTAAATGTTGTCAGGTTTCCCAGGGAGTGGAATTATGACCACACCTGTGTTTAAATGGGCCTTTTTTTACCTTATAACATTTTTAGCTGTGTAACAGCAGGAAAGGAGAACCAGATGCAGATCGGAACGAATAGCGTGGTGTCCATTCACTACACCCTAAGGGACGAAACCGGCGAGGTGCTGGACGCTTCAGAGGGCAGGGAACCCCTGGATTATATGCACGGCTCCGGGCAGATCATTCCGGGCCTTGAAAACGCGCTGGAGGGAAAATCCAAGGGAGAAGAGCTCGCTGTAGTCATCGAACCGGAAAACGGCTACGGTACCCGGGATGAGTCTCTTGTCCACGAGGTTCCGAAATCGGAGTTCGAGGCGTCTGACGAAATTGAAGTGGGGATGCAGTTTCGGGTGGGTGATGAAGGCGGAACCTTAATTATGGTGGTGGCCGGCGTTGGCGATGAGGCCGTCACCCTGGATGGCAACCACCCCCTTGCCGGTGTGACCCTGTCCTTTGATGTTTCCATCGAGGATGTTCGGGAGGCCACCGAGGAGGAGATCAAGGCAAGTCAGCATGTGCATGGGTCGGGATGCGGATGCTAGTGCAAGAATGCATCCGCCGTCGCCAAGGCTATGGCGGACAGGGAATATGGAATGTAGAACGCAGAATAAAAACTAATCTAAAATAAAGCGGCCAATTGGCCGCCCTATTTATTCCTGGAACCTGGAACTCCGGACACTATAGACTTTTCAATGTGTCCGGGGAGATCATCCATTTAACCCCCCATGTCCCGGCCTTTTCCAGACACACCATTGTACCGGGAGTGAAGTCAATGATCTCCCTGCTGCTGTCGTGAAGGAGCAGCAGGGAAGCCAGGCGCGGCAGGTGGCCCACGAGCATGGCATCCTTGTCCACGACCTCCAGATGTTGGGACCAGATAGCAGGATCATCTGATGGCCTGAGACCCTCCCTTTCCTCGGGGGCAGGAGCCCTGGGAAGAGCCTGGCTGATAATGGAGGCTGTCTGGGCAGCCCTTACCTTGGGACTGTGGAAAATGTGCCCCGGCATCAATCTGAAACGATGGGCCAGAAGCCCGGCCAGATTACGCACATCGGTTTCGCCCTGCTTTGACAGAGGCCGTGCCCGGTCTTCTCCTTCGCTGACAGCCTCACCATGTCTCATGAGGTAAAGCAGCATCGCACTCTCCCTTCACCCGTGTTTAATCTCTTTTTGATTGGAACGTCGAGCGCCCTGGGGGCCCTTCACCGATCTGATCCCATTATGCCAAAACCATAACATTTGTGCTGTGGGCAATTCTAACTTACAATAATGTCTTTTATGGCTGTTTACAAAGGAGAGTGTGCCTGCAGTTATGAACTATTCCATACTGAGTAAAATACTGGACGCGAGTCCGGATATGTACCTGATCATCGACGGGAACGGAGTCCTGATCGACTTCAAACCTTCTCCAAATTTTGAACCGGCTTTGCCGCCTGGAGAGTTCCTTGGCAAAACCATAGGGCAGGTGCTCCCTGAGGAGCTTGCCAAGACGGGTCTCTTGAGGACAAGAGAGGTCCTGGACACGGGAAAGGAATGTTTGTTGGAGTACAGCCTTCCCATCGATGGTAAACTTAATTTCTACGAGGCAAGGCTTACTCTCTTTGATGAAAAACAGGTCCTGGTCATAATCCGGGATGTAACCGATAAAAAACGCTCCATGGAGGCTGCCAAGGCTCTCATTGACGCTTCTACGGACTGGTTCTTCCTTTTGGACAGACAGGGATACATCCTGTCCATCAACCAGAGTGCAGCCGATATCTTTGGGAAGAGGCGGGAACAGATGGAGGGGACACTCTACTGGGATCATCTCTCACCGGAAAAAGCCCGCTATCGTAAAGAGCGGATGGAGGAGATACTTAAAACCGGCAAGCCCACCAGCCTTGTTGACCTGTCAGATGACAGGGTCTTCGAAGCTTCTTTGAATCCGGTAGCGGAACCGGGTGGACCTGTCCATTTGGTGGCCTATTTCATCAAGGATATTACCGATCAGGTTAAAGCTGAAAAGGATAGAATCGAATCTGAGGCCCGGCATCGGCGTCTCTTCGATAGCAATCCGGTGCCCATGTATGTCTACGACACAAGCACCTTGATAATTCTGGACGCCAACGAGGCAATGGTCGATATCTATGGATTTACACTGGAAGAACTCACCTCAATGACGATCACCGAAATCTGTCCACTTGAGGATGCTTCCAAGGTCATGGAGAACGTCACCGATCTGCGATCAGGGCAGGTGCACTTTGGCCTGTGGCGGTATATGAAAAGGGATGGATCCGTCATCGATGTGGAAATCACCAGCGGAGACTTCCCTTATATGAACAGGCCGGCCCGTCTTGTCCTGTGCCAGGATGTAACGGAAAAAGCGGCCATGGAAAAGGAACTCGCCGCCAGTGAGGTCAAATTTCGGAGTATCGTGGAATCCTCTCCCATGGGCATACACATGTATCGCCTCGATGCCGAGGAGCGTCTCATCTTTTCCGGGGCCAATTCAACAGCCGACAGGATCCTCGGGATCGATCACCACCGGTTAACAGGTTTGACCATCCAGGAGGCTTTCCCCGGGTTGGAAAACACCGAGATCATCAACCGGTATCGTGAAGTGTGCCTGAGCGGCAATCCGTGGTATTCCGAGCAGGTCGATTACAGGGATGGCAGGATCAGCGGGGCCTTTGAGGTGCACGCCTTCAAGACAGGTTATCGCTCCATGTCGGTGTGGTTTCTCGATATAACGGAAAAGAAAAAAACCATGGCGGCCATCACGGAGAGCGAGGAAAAGTTCAGGACCGCCTTTATCACCAGCCCGGACTCTGTCAACATCAACCGGCTGGAAGATGGCAAGTATGTCGATATCAATGAAGGTTTTTCGCAAATAACAGGCTACACCAGGGAAGAGGTCATGGGCAGAACCTCCATTGAGTTGGGAATATGGGTCGATCCACAGGATCGTGAAAAATTCGCGGACGGCCTGAAACAGAAAGGTTATGTAAACAACCTTGAATCAAAATTCCGTGCAAAGGATGGTTCTATCCTGGAGGGCCTTATGTCGGCGAAGCTCCTTAACTTGAAACAGGAGCCTCACATCCTTTCGATAACCAGGGACATCACCGAACTCAAGAAAGCTGAGGAGGCACTTATAAAGAGCGAAGAACAGCTGCGTGCCTCCCTCGGGGAGAAGGAGATCCTTCTCAAGGAGATCCACCACAGGGTCAAGAACAACCTCCAGGTCATTTCCGGTCTCCTGGACCTTCAAGCCCATCATATCAATGATCCGATGGGCCGGGAGATCTACAAGGAGAGCCAGAACCGGGTCATAACCATGGCTCTCATACATGAGGAGCTTTATCAGAGCGTGAACCTCGGCCAGGTGGATTTCGATGACTACATCCGGAACCTGTGTGAAAACCTCATGATCTCCTACGGAGCTGACAGGAAGCAGATCAATCTGGATATCAGTACCGAAAAGACCAGTATGGTAGTCGATACCGCAATCCCGTGCGGTCTCATCATCAACGAGCTGATGACCAACGCTTTAAAGCATGCTTTTCCCGATAAACGAAAGGGGACGATCAGCCTTTCCTTCAGGCAGCTGAAAAACAAAAACTATATGCTTACAGTGAGCGACAACGGCATCGGAATGCCCGGTAAAGTTGACATCAACAAAACAACATCCCTGGGGATGCAGCTCATCACGGTCCTGGTGGGGCAGCTGGGCGGAACCCTCAAGTTAAATCGCAGGGAAGGGACCAGTTTTACGATAAAATTCAAGGAATACCACGAGGCAGGAAGTGTCCTTTATTGATAGCGCTTCCGCTTGCAGGTAGATAAAAGGAAAAAAGTAAAATTGCCTGTCTACTTTTCCGCTTTTGACAGTGAATGAAGCATTCAGGGGGGCGCTCATGATCCAGCAGAGTGAACTGATCACATTTCTGATCGGGGCCGGAACCGCGACTTTTATTTATCTCAACCGGCGCCGCATCGCTAATATTCCCGGATCCAACTGGATCCTCCTTGCCTACTCAGCACTTTTTGCGGGATGGACCATTACCATCGTAGAAGGTTTTGTTCTCCCTGATTTCATGAACGCTCTGGAACACGTGTGCTACATGGCAAGTTCCATGGCAGCTGCCGGCTGGTGCTGGATCGCCCTGATCAAGGAGAGGGGTATACAGTGAACTTCGTCAGCCTCATGGACCTTGCCGCCGCCGCAGCTTCCCTGACAGCACTCCTGTTTATTCTTTTCGCAGCCAGGCGAACCCCCTGGAAACCGGAGGTCACTCTATTTACCTTTGTCATTATCCTCGCCGTCAGCCACGATGTGGGAAATTTCCTGGAATGGGCAGGTTATACAAACTGGTTCGACCCGGTGGAGGATTTTCTGGAGGTACTCACTGCCGCACTCTGGGCATTTTTCTTCTATACATTTTTTCAGGAACTTACGGAGCGGAAGCTTCGGCAGATCCAGGATCTCGATGAGAAGATCCTCGATGGGTCACCCGTGGCCTTTGTTCTGAGAAGCTCTGATCTACGGGTTCTGAAGGTTTCCAAGGCGTTTAAAAAGGTCACAGGTTACGATCCAGCTGCCGTTATGGGTAAAAGTATTGAAGAGTTCATGCCAGATATGCCCGGCCGGCAGGAGCTGGAGGCCAGGCACAGGAAGGTCCTGGAATCTGGAGGACAGGTAGGACCGACAGAGATGCAGGTACCATCCCCGGTCCCTCGGTTTATTCGTGAGACTATCTTCCCGGTGAGGGGCCTGGAGGAAGGAAACGTAACCAATACACTTAGCGTTCTGGAGGACATTACTGCTCAGGTAGAGGCAGAGAGAAAACTCAGGGAGGTCCAGGAACTTGACGAGAAGATACTGGACGGTTCCCCGGTAGCCTTTGTCCTCCACGATCTCGATATGCGTATCATAAGGGTGAGCAGCGCCTATGAAAAGGTGACTGGATTCAAAACAGAGGATGTACAGGACCGCACACTGAAGGAGTTCATGCCCGACGGATCTCAGAAAGATGACATTATCCAAAGAATCGAATATGTTCAGGAGCAGATGCTTCAGGTCGGACCCAAAGACATAGAATCTCCCGTCCCCGGCCACTATTTAAGGGAAACGATCCTGCCCATCTTCAGCCCGGAGGGTCGGTTGGTTAACACACTCTCCGTGCTGGAGGATATCACCGAGCAAAAGCACGCCAGGGATGCCCTCGAGGAAAGTGAGTCCAGATACAAGATGCTCTTCGACAGTATTCATGACGGTGTGGTGGTCCATGAGATCGAGAAAGGTGGGCGCCCCGGGCGCTTCCTGGAAGTAAACCGCACATTTTGCCAAATGACGGGATACTCCCGGAAAGAGCTGCTCGAGATCACTCCACTGGATTTAAGTGAAATCTCCAGATATGCAGTTGCTTCGGTAAGGAAAACTCTACTTGGAGGTGGATCAACCTCCTTTGAGAGGGTCCTCATCAGTAAAACTGGTGAGGAACTTCCTTGCGAGATGAAAGCCCATTCTTTCAAGCTGGGGGACAAGCAGGTAATCCTCTCGGTGGTCAGGGACATCACAGAGAGAAAGAAAGCTCATGACAGGATCAGCAGCTCCCTTGCAGAAAAAGAGACTCTCTTGCGGGAGATCCATCATCGGGTCAAGAATAACCTTCAGGTCATTTCAGGCCTTCTCAATCTTCAGGCCCATTATATTGATGATGAGAGGGTCCGGACTATATACAAGGAAAGTCAGAACAGGATCAAAACCATGGCTCTCATCCACGAAGAGCTTTATCAGCGAGAGGACCTGGCGCGGATAAACCTCGCGGAATATATCAGCGGACTGGCCGGGAACCTGATGGCCTCCTACTCCATGGCAATCGGAAGGGTCAGCCTCGATCTGGATCTTGAGGACGCGGAGATCACGATCGACACGGCCATTCCCTGCGGCCTTATCGTAAACGAGATCGTATCCAATTCCCTGGCTCACGCCTTTCCGGATAATGGGAAGGGTAAAATCAGGATAAAATTAAGGCTGTTGGATGGAGAAAAGTTTGAATTAAAGGTATCAGACGATGGCATTGGATTGCCTGCCGATCTGAAAATAAGTAAAACGAAAACACTTGGGTTACGGTTGGTGTCGATCCTGGCAGAACAGCTGGGTGCGGATCTTCAGGTCGAGAAAGATCAGGGCACTGCTTTTTGCCTGACCTTCAAGGAGTACCTGGAGGCAGGGGCGGAAATGTATTAACTGCGGAATATAGAATGTAGAACGCAGAACGCAGAAGAAAGCGTTATCGGTTCCATTCAAAGATCATCCGCGTCTGAACCTTGAATACTGAAAGCAAGAACGTCATCCGAAGGCTGCCGTTTGGTTTTTAAATTCTACGTTCTACATTCTAGGTTCTACATTCTATTTCTAGACACCAGCCACCAGACACTGTAATTTCTCTACTATGCTCAAAATACAGAACCTGTCCAAATCATATGGCTCACAGGCCCTTTTTGACGAGGTCTCCGTAAATATCAATCGGGGGGAGCGGGTAGGTCTGGTTGGGCGCAACGGCCATGGAAAAACAACCCTCCTCAGGCTTCTGACAGGGGAGGAGTCTCCCGATTCAGGGGTCATCTCCGCTCCAAAAGGTTACCGGATAGGATATCTTCATCAGCAGCTGGAATTCACCCGCCCCTCCGTTCTGGAAGAGGCTGCTCTGGGGCTTGAAGAGGAAGAAAAGGACCAGACGTGGCGGGCCGAAAAAATTCTGGCCGGGTTGGGTTTTTCCGCGGAGGATATGATCAGCCCCCCGGAGATCTTCTCGGGTGGTTACCAGGTCCGGCTTAACCTCGCCCGGCTGCTCGTGTCGGAACCGGATCTGCTTCTTCTGGATGAACCAACCAACTTCCTTGACGTCGTGGCGATACGCTGGCTGAAAAAGTTCCTTTTCTCATGGAAAGGGGAGCTTCTTGTAGTTACCCATGACCGGAGTTTCATAGACGCGGTTACGACCCACATCATGGGGATCCACAGGCATAAGGTGCGGAAAATACCGGGTGATACGGGCAAGTATTACAGTCAGATAGCCATGGAAGAGGATGTTCACGAAAAGTCCCGCGTGAATATGGAGAAAAAACGCCGCCAGACGGAAGATTTTATTCGCAAATTCAGGGCCAAGGCCCGTCTCGTGGGCCTGGTCCAGTCCCGTATTCGCTCCCTTGAAAAGCAGAAGGTTCCGGAACGGCTCCAGGCTATAAGAACCCTGGATTTTTCTTTCAGGAAGGCTCCTTTCGAAGGAAAGGTGATGATGGAGGCCAGTGAACTTTCCTACCGCTGGCCTCAGGACTCCAAGGAGCTTTTCCGTAAAGTGCGCCTTGTCATTGGCAAGGGGGATCGCATAGCCGTTATCGGGCCCAACGGAAAAGGGAAATCGACTTTCCTGAGAGTGCTTGCAGGAGAGCTTACCCCCACGGGTGGTGAGGTCAGGACCCATAACCGTACGCGGGTGGGTTTCTTTGGGCAGACAAATGTTCAGCGGCTGGAGCCCAACCGCACCGTGGTTGAAGAGCTCCTGGCAGTGGAACCGGACCGTTCCCTGGCAAGAGCCAGAGCGGTGAGCGGGACAATGATGTTCGAGGGTGACTCGGCTCTGAAAAAGGTTTCTGTACTCTCAGGCGGGGAGAAGAGCAGGGTTCTTCTCGGCCGATTGCTTCTGGAACCACACAATCTCCTTCTTCTGGATGAGCCAACAAACCATCTGGATATGGATTCCTGTGAGGCGCTCCTCGACGCTATCGAAGATTTCGAAGGGGGCGTTGTTATCGTCACCCACAACGAAAACTTTCTGCACAGCCTGGCTGAGAAGCTCCTTGTTTTCGACAGAGGCGGAGCATCCCTGTTCGATGGCACATACCAGAACTTTCTGGATGAGGTGGGATGGGAATCGGAGGAGGAAACTGAGGGGAAAGGGGAAAGGGAAAAGGGAAAAGGGAAAAAGCCAGGCGTTAAAAGTGATGTCAGGGAGAATAAAAAAGAGTCTCGGAAAGAGAAGGTCCGTCTGCAGCAGGAACGGACCAGGATCATGGGGCCTCTCCAGCAGCGCGTAAAAGAGATGGAAAAAAAGATCACCGGATTGGAGTCAGAGGTCGAAAGGATAAACAGTGAGCTTATAGAGGCTTCCAATGCCGGAGAAGGGCAGCATATTTCTGAGCTTTCAAGAAAGCTGCACAGCCTTACCCGGGAGATAGAGAAGGGTTATGAAGTACTTGTGACCGCCTCGGAGGAGCTGGAAAAGGTGGAGAAGGAATTGGAACGGTAAGCTGTGAACACGTACATGCGTAGGTGCGTGCGTGAGTGTGCGCGGAAATAATCCCGGGAAAATGCTTTTCGCACGTACGCACGAACGCATTTACCCACGAACGACAGCACCGGAGGTGCCGATGAAGATCGTTGTCCTGGACGGCTACACCTTGAATCCAGGCGATCTTTCCTGGGATGATCTGAAGGCGTTGGGTGATTGTATCGTCCACGACAGGACCGCTCCCGATGAGTTAGTGGAAAGAGGGAAGGGAGCCCAGGTCCTTCTGACCAACAAGGTGGTCCTGGACCGGGAGGCCATCGGGCAGCTGCCTGAGCTGGCTTATATTGGCGTTCAGGCCACCGGTGTTAACGTTGTTGACCTGGAGGCTGCCCGGGACCGGGGGATCGTTATCACCAACGTGCCGGCCTACGGCACCGATTCTGTGGCCCAGTTTGTTTTCGCGCTCCTTTTAGAACATGTTAACTCTGTCGGGCACCACACCGAAGCGGTCCATGCAGGGAAATGGTCAGCCTGTGCGGATTTCAGCTTTCATGAAAGACCCCTCGTAGAACTTGCAGGTATGACCCTGGGTATCGTCGGTTACGGGGCCATCGGAAGGGCTGTGGCAAGGATCGCCGAGGCCTTCGGGATGGTGGTCATTGTGCATACGCGAACACCATGTAAAAGCAGCGAGACCCGATTTGTTGATCTGGAAACGGTATTTGCCGAAGGTGATGTGGTGAGTCTCCACTGTCCCCTTACACCTGAAACAAAGAGGCTGGTAAACAGCAGACGTCTTAAGCTGATGAAGAATTCAGCAATACTCATCAACACATCACGGGGCCCTCTTGTGGATGAAGCGGCCCTCGCAGATGCCCTCAATGGCGGACAGATAGCGGGAGCCGCCCTGGACGTTCTTTCGGTGGAGCCTCCACCCGAGAACAACCCTCTGTTAGCGGCCCGGAACTGCACCATAACTCCTCACATCGCCTGGGCCACACTGGCGGCCAGAAAAAGGCTCATGGACACTGTGGTGGGGAACGTAAAGGCGTGGATGGAAGGGAGACCGAGGAACGTGGTCAGCTAGGAGCTGACCTGGAATCGTCTGACACGGAGACCCGCCTTCGCTGAAGCTACGGCGTGGCAAGCACGGGGACCCGCCTTCGCTGAAGCTACGGCGTGGCAAGCACGGAGACACGGGGAAAAGGCTCTGTGTCGGAGTGTCGGGGTATCGGTGTGCCGGCGAAATGCTATATAATCCTTTATGCTGTTGACACTGCGGGCTCTTTAGATAAGCTGCCCATAGCCCATAGCCCATAGCCCATAGCCCATAGCCCATAGCCCATAGCCCATAGCCCATAGCCCCTTTGAGATATGAGATCTGAAATTAGCCTTATTGATCTTCGTTCCGACACGGTAACGAAACCCACCCCCGAGATGCGAAAGGCCATGGCCGAAGCCGAGGTGGGGGACGATGTTTACAGCGAGGACCCCACGGTCAACCGTCTCGAGGAGACGGCTGCCGGCATGCTGGGTTTCGAGTCCGCCCTATATGTGCCCACCGGAAGCATGGGAAACCAGGTGGCCCTGGCGGTCCACACCCGTCCCGGGGAAGAGGTTGTGTGCGACGCCGATAGCCATATCCTGCACTATGAGATGGCGGCCATGGCAGCGCTTTCCGGTCTGCTGCCACGGGTCCTGAACACGGTGGGAGGGTTTCCCAGCGCCAGCCAGGTTTCGGAGGCCATTCAGCCTGACATCGGATACCTGTCGCGGACCGGGCTTATTAGTCTGGAAAACAGCCATAACAGGGGCGGCGGTGCGGTCATGGAGATAGAAAGGCAGCGGGAGATCCAGGAGGCTGCCCATCAAAAAGGAGTGCCTGTCCATCTTGACGGGGCGAGGATCTTTAACGCTGCTATCGCCCTTGGTGTGGATGTCCATGAGGTGGCAGCCGGGTTCGATTCGGTCATGTTCTGCCTTTCCAAGGGGTTGGGGGTTCCAATCGGATCTCTTCTGTGCGGGTCTTCGGATTTCATCAGGGAGGCCCGAAGGGTCCGCAAGAGGTTCGGCGGGGGTATGCGGCAGGTGGGGGTGCTGGCCGCTCCCGGCCTGGTGGCCCTGGAAAAAATGACAGGGAGGCTTGCCGAGGACCACCTTACGGTGAGGCTCCTGGCTGAAGGGTTGGCACAGAAGTCAGGTATCGAGATCCCCGTCGATCCTCAAACCAACATCCTCATCTTCACCGTGGGGCCGGAGTGGTTCGGCGAAAAAATCCCGGAGGACGAAAACTACGCTGGAGGGTTCGTCCGACACCTGAAAGAACACGGGATCCTGGCTCTGGCATTGGATAAAAACAAGGTCCGAATGGTAACGCACTATGATTTACCTGAAGACGCAGTTGTGAGAACAATGAGAGCAGTAGAAAGTAGAAACCCTTCGACAAGCTCAGGGTCCCGAGCCCGGTCGAGGGAGTAGAAAGGGGAAAGAGAGAACGCAGCACGCAGAAGGCGTGATGAGCCGGAATCCAGCCCAAACAATGGTTCCTGTAAAAGCGGCGGATTTAACCACGGAGAAAATCGGAGAAAGGCGGAGGAAACCTGGAATCAGGGGGGAGCGCATGCGTATGCCGCAAACGCTCTGAAGTCCATTCACCACGGAGGTCACAGAGGACACGGAGAAAAGTCAGGAACTGGGGTAATGCTTGTCATCGCGAGCCGTCAACCAGGCGACTCGCCACGGCGGAAGCGCAGACCTGGAATCCAGCCTGGCGTGCCTGCCGCGTCGAAGTCCGGAGGACGAAGATGGGCCTGCCACGGTGAAGCCGAAGGCGAAGACGGAAGCGATCCCGGTTGTTATGACTGCGATGTTTTTACCACAGGGTTCACAGGGTAACACAGGGTTAAACCTGGAGTCTTAGGAAAGCGCGGTTACCATAATTGCGATGTTTTTTCACCACTGAGCTCACTGAGAACACTGAGGAAACCTTAAGTCTCGGTTGTGGGACGGTTACTATAAAGGCGATCTTTTTCACACAGAGCGAAGACGGGTCATTGCGAACCCTGAAATAGTCCAGTTCCTTAATCTTCCTCCCCCTTGAGCCCCTCGACTTTGCTCGGGGTCCTGAGCCTGTCGAAGGAGGGGGAGGACCGAGGTGGGGGTGAAAAAGTATGACCTCTGAAAACTTCCTTGAAAACTTTGAGCATCTTGCTGGTGCACCTAATGGGGTCCCAAAATTAAGAGAATTAGTACTCCAACTAGCTGTACGGGGGAGGCTTGTTCCACAGGATTCTAATGCTGAGCCTGCATCGAATTTGTTGAAAAAGATTGAGGCCGAGAAAAGAAAGCTGGTAGTTGCGAAGGCGATAAGAAACAAGAAGCTGAGCGCTTTGGGAGATGCTCCTTATGAACTCCCAGATAGCTGGTCTTGGGTACTCATCGGGAATATTTGTAGAGATTGGGGTCAAAGAGTACCCGATAAGCTTTTCAGTTATATTGATGTGTCGGCTATCGACAATGAAAAAGGTGCCATTAATGAGCCCACCGTTATTGAAGCAGCTGACGCACCATCTCGGGCAAGAAAATTAGTACGACTGGGGACGGTTATTTATTCGACAGTACGTCCGTACTTGTTGAATGTTGCAGTGATCAACAAGGAGTTGGAACCTGACCCGATTGCTAGTACTGCTTTTGCTATCGTGCATCCCTTAGGGGGGATATCGAGTCGATATGTTTTCTGGTATCTACGCAGCCCCGTATTTATCTCATATGTAGAATCCAAAATGCTTGGTGTTGCTTATCCAGCCATTAATGACAGCCAGTTTTTTTCGGGACTGTTTCCTCTCCCCCCCCTCGAAGAACAAAAACGCATCGTTGCCAAGGTCGATCAACTCATGGCCCTTTGCGATACACTGGAACAGCAGCTAAACTTGGCACAGTCCAAGGCCTCCAAGTATGCAGAAGCTATTGTCGCAGCGATGACGGCTGCCTGATAGTTGCCATATGAGTTGACTTTGCCTGATGCAGCCGCATCAGGTTTTCAGCGACATTCCTACTAAAGAGAGAACCAAACAACTCCCTGTTGGTAGCTAACACTATGAGCACATTCTCTGTTGACTTTTTATAAAGTATCATTATGATACCTTTATGTTGATCGCTAGCAAGGAGGTGCAGATATGCTTGATCCAGGGGAAGCGATTTGGGACGCAAACTGAAACCCCATTATGACCTCAATGAGCTTAAGGAACTGCTTCAGGAAGATGACACTGGTGACATTGTCGGGAAGGCCAGGAAGACAGCTGTCGCGCTTGGTTATAGCGAGGACGATGTGATCAGGAAGGTTCTGGAACTACAGCCAAAACACTTTTTCCTGAGCAAGACAGCGTTTCACGATCCAAAGCTTTGGCATGACTATTACAGACTTCCAGACGATGATAAAGATATCGACCTATTTATCAAACTGCAAAAGGGCCATGACGGAGTGGCCCGGGTGACATCCTTCACGGGATACGATGAGGAGTACGAGAATGTATAAGCACGGACAGGAATGCCCCATCTGTGGCGCGGGGAAGCTGGAGAAGAAAGTCATTGAAGAAACCTTTGAGTACAAAGGCCATTCTCTGGTTATCCCCGACTACATCATCTATGAATGTCCCACCTGTGAGGAAGGCCTCGTTGACAAGAAATCCTCCAGGGATTCTCAAAAGATCCTTAAGGATTTCTTCCGGGAGGTGGATGGACTGCTTCCATCAAAAGACATCAAGAGGATCCGCAAGAAGCTCGGCTACACCCAGGAAGATATGGCCAGGGAGTTAGGAGTTGGTCTTAAGAATTTCGCCCGATATGAAAACGGCCAGGTAATCCAGGGCCGTGCAATGGACCTGCTCTTGCGCGTCTTTGATTTCGATCCGGGAATCTTGGACAGGATAAAGCAGCACGAAAGGCGACAGGTTCTTAGAAACAACATCGTCAGCTTTGAAGAGGCAGCATTCAAATACAGGCAGAAAAAACAGCCTGAGGAGACAGTTGAGCATACTGCTCTGGGGTGGTTGATATGAGAGAAAGTTACAGTTTCAGTTTTAATGATATTAGAATCGTCGATATCATGTTCCATGCGACGCCAAACTGGAAGAAAGGCGAGGGAGATGTTCCTTTAGACACCAGTCTGAACATCGAATACTCACCTAGAGGGAAAAAACTTCTCGTTAGGATCAGCCTTTCTAACGACAATCAATATTCACCTTTCACCTTCATGGTGGCCGGGATAGGTTTCTTTGAGTTTGAAAAGATGCCAAATGAAGAAATCCTTGAAACGGTTGCTCGAGTGAACTGTGCCGCGATCATGTTCCCTTATATCAGGGAGGTCGTTGCCGATCTTACAAGCAGAGCCGGCCTTCCTCCGTTCCATCATTCACCGGTAAATTTCCATGCGCTCTATGAAGAGTACAAGGCCGCTGAGAGCGAAGAACTTGAACAGAAACCGCCGGCACCTGGGAAGAGGGCAAGCGGCAAGAAGAAGCAGACCAAAACCAAATAACCCTGGGGCTGCGTATTCCGGTCCAACCTGACCACCGATTCCGGTGCAAACTGTCCACCCATTCCGACGCAAACTGTCCACCCATTCCATTCCAAACTGTCCACTGATTCCAACGCAAACTGTCCACCGATTCCAGTGCAAACTGACCACTTTTTGGTTAGCCGCCGGAATTGGTTGTCGAATCGGCGTTGACGGCAATGCGGCGCTGGAGAACCTGGTGTAAAACCACCTGAGGTTTGTTTTTTACCCACTTCAGGAGGTGCACCATTGGCGAACAAGAGGTTATCCATGCGCAGGATCAAGGAAGTGTTACGTATTCACTACGAATCGGGCCTGGGGCAGCGGTAGATCGGCCGCGCTGTGGTTAGTTGGCTTTTAACGCTTTTACAGGAACCGAGCTTTCCCCCTGATCAAAGCTTTCCTCCGCCTTTCTCCGTGGCTCCGTGGTGAATCAGCTTTTGCAGTTCTTGCAGGAACCACGTCTTCCCCCAGATCTTGCCTTCCCCTGCGGTTCTCTGCGGCGCGGCCGGGGGTGGCCGCCTCCGCGGCCCTCTGCGTTAAAGCTTTTGATCTATGGGATTGCTTCACACGGGTATCGGTTTCCGTCTACGTTCTACGAACTACGACGCGACAAGCGCAATGACCCGTCTTCGTTCCTGGAACTACGACGCGGCAAGAATGGCTGGATTCCGGGTCATCGCGTTTATTTCACCCTCCCCTCGATCCCCTCCCCTCAGCCGTCTTCGCATAAAGCTTCGCCGTGCCTGGAGGGAGGGGAAGAGTTCGGAATGGGCCTTATTGGACTGCTCTTCCCGGAATGACGTTAGTGGAGGGTTTCCAGCAAATTAGATTTCCTCTGTGACCTCTGAGGCTCTGTGGTGCAAAATATCTCCCTCATAGTAACCGGCCTTTACCCAGCATTGAAGTTTTCCTCCGCCTGTCTCCGTGCCTCCGTGGTGAAAAACATCGCTTGTATGATAACTGTGCTTTATCCAAGATTAAAGCCTTCCTCTGCACCCTGCACTTTACACTCTGCACTGAGCGAAGAACTCAAGTTTTGTGGACAAGTAAGCAGTTTCCCCATAATCTGTATGTATGTCTACAAAACTCAAGTTCTTTGCTACCTGCCCCAAGGGCATCGGTGACATTCTCGCTGCTGAACTCATTTCCTTCGGCGCCGAAGGCACGAAAGAGTCCGCGGCAGGTGTCTCCTTTACCGGGACCCTTGAGACGGCCTATCGAGCCTGTCTGTGGTCCCGGGTTGCCAGCCGGATACTCCTTCCTCTTTCTGAATTTCCCGTAACTTCGGAGGATGATCTTTACCAGGGAGTCAGGGATGTACCATGGGAAGAACACTTTTCCCCCGACTCCACCTTTGCGGTTAGCGCCAGCGGGAATGCCGGAACAGTTGAACACACCCACTTTGCCTCCCTGAAGGTAAAGGATGCCGTTGTGGACAGGTTTCGGGACCTTCTCGGCACACGTCCGTCCATCGACATCAAGCAGCCGGATCTCCGTTTAAACCTTCACCTTGCCCGGGACACGGGAACCGTAAGTCTGGATCTGTCTGGGGAGGCGCTGCACAAACGCGGCTATCGCCATGAAAAGGGGAAGGCCCCTCTGAAGGAAAACCTGGCTGCGGCCATTCTCATAAGGGTGGGGTGGCCGCAATTGGCCATAGACGGCAGTCCTCTTATCGATCCCATGTGTGGATCCGGGACTCTTCCCATCGAAGCTGCGCTTATGGCCGGCGATGTCGCCCCCGGGATCTTGAGGTCTTCTTTCGGCTTCATGGGGTGGAAAAACCACCATACCGGCACCTGGACCAACCTTCAGGTTGAGGCCCGCTACCGCATGAAAGAGGGTTTGGAACGCCTGCCTGTCATCCTGGGTTACGACTCGGACAGAGCTGCTATCAGGGCTGCCCTGGATAACACGCAGAGGGCGGGCCTTGAAAAGCGAATTCACTTTGAGCGTCTCGATCTCCATTCACTGACCGTACCGCCAGCCGTACACGGCAGGAAGGGGCTGGTCATCGTCAACCCCCCATACGGGGAACGTCTGGGAGAAGGGGAGGACCTCAAAGCCCTCTACGCAACAATTGGAGAGCGTTTAAAGACCCAGTTCAGACAGTGGCGGGCCGCTGTTTTCACCGGCAACCCGGAGCTTGGCAAAGAGATGGGCCTGCGGGCTGTGAAGACCAACAACCTTTATAACGGCACCATCAAATGCCGTCTGCTGCACTTCGATGTTCAGGAAGAGCGTTTCACCAGGGGAACCCTGGATGGATCAGCCGAACCAACCCCTGACCCGGAGGCTGGCGCAGATGCCGGGATGTTCGCCAACCGCCTTCGAAAGAATTTGCGGACCCTGGGCAAGTGGGCCGAAAAAGAGGACATCTCGTGCTATCGGCTCTACGATGCCGATGTGCCGGAGTTCAACTTCGCCGTGGATCTTTACGATGACCATGTCCATGTCCAGGAGTATGAGGCGCCCCGTTCCGTGGATCCCGGGCGCGCAGCCGCCCGTCTCGAGGCGGCTCTGGGGAAGATCCAGGAGGTCCTGGGCGTTACGAAGGACGCAGTGCATTTGAAAGTCCGGCGACGACAGCGGGGAGGGTCTCAGTACGATAAAAAAGAGGAACAAAAACAGTTCATGAGGGTAGATGAAGGAGATCTTGATTTCCTTGTAAACCTGACTGACTACCTGGATACGGGACTTTTTCTCGACCATCGGATTACAAGGAGTATGATAAGGGAGCTGGCCGCTGGCAAAAGTTTTCTCAACCTGTTTTGCTACACTGGTTCAGCCACGGTTTACGCCGCGATCGGAGAAGCTTCTTCTACGACTTCCGTTGACATGTCCAACACCTATATCGACTGGGCTCGCCGCAACATGCGCCTGAACTCCTTCGGAGGGCAGCAGCACAGGTTTTTTCGAGCCGACGTTCTCCGGTGGATACGCAAGGAAAAAGGGCGCTATGATCTGATTTTCCTGGACCCTCCCACCTATTCCAGATCAAAAACCATGAACACTGATTTCGATGTGCAGAGGGACCACGTTTCTCTCATCCGGGACACTGCCGGACTTCTCACAACGGGTGGGACACTGCTTTTTTCCACCAATCGCAGGGGGTTTTCTCTTGATAAGGATGCCCTGGACGATCTCAGGATAGAGGATATTACCGACGCCACCATCCCCATGGACTTTAAAAGAAGGCCGGGAATACATAAATGCTTTAAAATCAGAACGCAGAACTCAGAACTCAGCACACAGGAGAAGATCAAAAGCTGAAAACCAAACTTGACAATGCACCGCATAGCCTGTTCGATTTCACGCTTCACTAATCACGGCTCAAACCTTGCTTTCCCCCCTCCTGTCCGTGTAATCTGTTCCTGTTATAATTGGATCAGGCAGGTCATCCGTAGAATATTTCCATCTGAACCCGGAGCAACTCATCCAGGCTGACAAGGAGGCAAGCCATGACAGCTGTTTCCCTGAAAGATTTTACAAAAGCCCTTGAAAGAGGGCGTCCACCCAGCATCGTTCATCTTTTCCCTAACTCCAAGGCGCTCATCGTAAGCGGCAAGGTCATTGACCGGGCTATGATCACCAAGGGCAAGGCTATGACCATCGCCGCCAACGGTCGCAACCAGTTTATCATCCGTGGGGCACTGAAGGCGGCCCAGAGGGCCAATGCGGCGATCATCGTGGAGATCGCCAAATCGGAGGGCGGCGCCGGGGCATACTGTGCAGTGAATTTCTGGAACCTGGCTCGCCTGGTTGATTCTATTGCCAACGAGCTGCACATTACTGTTCCCGTGGCCATACACGCCGACCATTACGGTATCAAGGGAGACGCGGATGTAGAGAGGGCGCGTGTGGAGATCCCCTCCATGTTCGACGCTGGCGTGACATCTATTGCAGTTGATGCCTCCCACCTTCCGGACGAGCAGAACCTTCTGGCCAGTATCGAACTGGCCCAGTATGTCCCGGGCTGGGCAGGGCTGGAAACAGAAGTTGGGGAGATCAAGGGAAAGGAAGGGCTTTCCACGCTGGAAGAAGCCCTCTTCCTCGTTCAGGGGCTCAACGCCCACAACATATTCCCGGACTGGATCGCTTTGAACAACGGGACTACCCACGGCATTGAGGCCAGTGAAGCGGGGATCCAGGTCGAACTTACTTCTGAAATACACAAGGCTCTGAAACCCTATGGGATCTCGGGAGCCCAGCACGGGACCTCTGGAAACAGCAGCGAAAGGCTCCGGAAGATCGCCTCCGAAACATCCACCACCAAAGCCAACGTGGCTACCGCCTTGCAAATGATCTCCTGGGGAGTGAAAGTCAACGATTATGGAAATGCGCAGCTCGCCGAAAACGGTGAATTCATAAAAGACAGCAACGCCGGAGCTGACGACGGGGTGTGGGCTGAGATGGTCGGTTACGCGACGGACAAGGGCTGGAAGAAGGGCGACTACAAGAAACTGAACCTTCCTTTCGAGAACAAGCTTCTTGGCCAGCCAGGAGCTGTTCGGGCCAGGATGGTCAGTGCTGTTGAGGAGTTCACATACGGTCTCCTCACAGAAGTTTTCAACGCCGCTGATACCGCTCCCCTGGCGATAGAGGCGATCCTCTCGGCCGGATCCTTTGATCCTGGACCCAAGGTGGGCCGGATCGAAGACCCCCGTCAATGGACCAAAGTGAAGATCGCCGAAAGGGCCGCAGCCATAGATTCAGACAAGGGCCCGGCCGGGGATTTCGAGGACTAACATTGACAGGGTCGCAAAAAGTCCGTTATCGGCTTTTTGCTCCTCGGAAAGTGAAAAGCGTCGTTTTCACTTTCCTTACAAATCAATGACTTATATGGACAGTCATTGATTCGGGCGCCCCCCTCGGGGCGCGTTGATGACTTTTTGCGAAGTCATCAACATAAAATTCCCGCAATGGGGCGTTGAATTTTATGTCTGGAAAATGCTGGAATAACCCAGACCACTCTAAAACCGGAGATATAGCATGGCGACTGTAACCCTCAAAGGCCAGGAGATCAGGACCAGCGGGGAGCTTCCCGCGGTCGGAAGCAAGGCCCCTGATTTTACCCTTACAAAGAACGATCTTTCCGATGCAACCTACTCTGAATTTGAGGGAAAGAACATCGTTCTCAATATTTTTCTGAGCCTGGATACATCAACGTGCGCCAGGTCGGTTCGCAAGTTTAACGAAATGGCCGCCTCCTTAAAGGACACAGTCGTCCTGTGCGTATCGGAGGATCTGCCCTTTGCCCAGAAACGTTTCTGCGGTGTGGAGGAGATCGAAAACGCCATAACCCTTTCAGCTTTCCGGTATCGCGCTTTTGCCAACAACTACGGGGTCCGGATCCTCTATGGTTCGATGAAGAGTCTCATGGCCAGGTCTGTGATCATCATCAACAAGATGGGACGGGTGATCTACACCGAGCAGGTTCCGGAGATAAGCCAGGAGCCTGATTACGAAGCGGCACTTGAAGCCTTGGGAGGTTAAGGGACAAGGGCAGCAAACCGGGGCTCTCGAATCGGATGCGTCGGCGGCGCCCACAGCTTTAGGGAAAATCGTTTCTTTGACGTCAACCTCCACGACATGAGCGAGCGGGAACTGTGGGAAGTTTGTTCCATCCTGTCCCGGTTCCCATGATCCAGGAAAGTGTTTTTTAAATGAAGATACTCCTTCTTTCAGCTTACGATGCGGCTAGCCACAGAGTTTGGCGTGAGGGACTGGTCCGTCAACTAAACGAACACGACTGGACCGTCCTCACTCTCCCTCCCAGGTTCTTCGCATGGAGGTCCCGCGGCAATCCACTTTCCTGGGTATTCGGCGAGAGTGATATTCTCAAAAAAAAATACGATATCATCGTGGCAACTTCCATGACAAATTTGGCAGCCCTCAAGGGGATAGCCTCCAATCTGGCGGTCATCCCCACCGTGGTCTATTTTCACGAGAACCAGTTCGCTTACCCGGAGCAGCACGAGCGCAAGGAATACCAGAACTACAAGTTCACCAATATCTACACGGCCCTTGCCGCCGACCGTGTTCTGTTCAACTCCCGCTACAATATGGACACCTTTATGGAGGGGGCAGAGGGGCTGCTCTCGGTTATGCCCGATCATGTGCCGAAGGGTATCGTTAAGGCAGTGCAGGACAGATCGGAGGTCCTCTCTGTTCCTCTTGAGGAAGGTTCTTTTATTGCCAGCCCCAGACCACCCGGTGGCCCTCTTGTTGTGGTGTGGAACCACCGGTGGGAGCACGACAAAGCGCCTGATCGATTCTTTCAGGCGCTTTATAAGCTCCGGGATGAAAATATCCCCTTTAAGGTGAATGTTGTGGGTCAACGTTTTCGAGATTGTCCCCCTGAATTTGACAAGGCACGCGAGAGGCTAGGGGACAATATACTGACCTGGGGGTTTGTGGAGGATAAGGTCAAATTCAGGTCTCTTCTGGCTTCCAGTGATGTGGTTATATCCACGGCTCTTCACGATTTTCAGGGACTCGGTGTCCTGGAAGGAGTTGCCGCTGGCTGTCTGCCGGTGATCCCGGACAGGCTGGCCTATCCGGAGTTTTTTCCGGAGGTGTCCCGATATTCCTCATTTGAAGATGATGGGGAAAGGGAGGTTCAGGAACTGGCTGGCCGTCTGGAAGAGCTCTGCCGGGACCCTGAAAAGACGCGAAAGCTGTCTGTGCCGAACCTGGAGCACCTGTCGTGGGAAAATATGGCACCATGCTACAGGGAAATCATAAATTCAGTGTCTAGAGTCTAGTGTCTGGTGTCTAGATTTTAGAACGCAGAACACAGAACGCAGAATAAAATCTTAAACCTCAGACCAATTTTTTAGTTGGACTTTGGACCTTGGACTTTGGACTATCCAGGGACCACCCCGGGTCCCCCTTGTCTTTCCTTTTTTTCTGTGTTAATTACCTGACCCGTTTTATGTGATTTGCCCTCTGACCTTCACGGTAATATATAGTGGAGGGTACAGAGGGTTAGCTTCGCCTGGAAAAGATATATGGAGTTGTGATGAAAAAGACACTGTTCGACCCGGTTCATATCGGGAGCATGGAGCTTTGCAACAGGTTTGTGCGCAGTGCCACATGGGAAGGCATGTGTGATGAACATGGCCGTCCTACTGCCCGGCTGGCGGAACTCTACCGGGAAATGGCCCAGGGGGGAGTGGGACTGATCATAACCGGCTATACCGTGGTTCATCCCAGGGGACGTCAGATGACCGGTGCGATAGGGGCCTGTTCCGACAAACAGATCCCCGTGCTCAGCACTCTTACTGAGGCGGTGCACGGGGCCGGCGGCAAGCTTATGGCCCAGCTCTTTCACGCAGGAGCCCAGACCTCTGTCCGGACAATAGGGGAACCCCCTGTCGGACCTTCCCAGGTGGAAAGTCCGTTTTATTCAGGTGTTCCAGAGGCTATGACAATGGGCCAGGTCGATGAGGTTGTGACCTCTTTTGGCCAGTCGGCCCGCAGGGCCAGAGAAGCAGGGTTCGACGGAGTCCAGCTGCACGGTGCCCACGGATATCTCATTAACCAGTTCCTCTCCCCCCTCACAAACGTGAGAACCGACAAGTACGGCGGTTCTTTAAACAACAGGTTCCGTTTCCTCGAGGAGGTCTATCGGTCCGTGAGAGAGCAGGTTGGTCCGGATTTTCCTGTAGCTATCAAACTCACTGGTTCTGACAACCTCGTGGGAGGACTCCAGATAGAAGATGCCGTTTTCTTTTCCCGGCGACTGGAGGCTCTCGGTATCGACGCCATAGAGGTGAGCGCGGGCACCTCCGGTTCTGGCGAAGGTGTGCCGGTTCGCAAGGCGATCAACAGCCAGGATAAGGAAGGCTATAATGCCGGACTCGCGCGGCGCATCAGTGAAGAAGTGAGTGTACCGGTCATGCTTGTGGGTGGGTTGAGATCCTTTTCGGTCATCAAAAAGCTGCTGGATGAAAAAGTGGCAGATCTTTTCTCCCTCTCCCGGCCCCTCATTCGTGAACCGGACCTCGTGAACATCTGGAGGAAAGATCCTGGCCACCGGTCCACCTGTACTTCATGTAACCTGTGCTTCAGACCAGGTATGAGAGAGGGAGGGATCTACTGCGTCCCCGAAAAAAGACTGCGGGAAAAGAATCCCTGATCTTTTTTCGGGAACGAGCCCAAAGCCTAAAGACCAAAGGCCAAAGGAAAACCGCAGGAAAAGATGGGATTCATTGTTTTTGCCACTACTTTGGACTTTGGATTTTGGGCCTTGGGCTATCTTGATATTTCCCCCGCCTTGTGTCACCCTTTCGGCTGTTCCCACAGTAGAAACATCGCTGGAAAGTGAAAATATTGCTTTAAAATACTTAACCCGCATTTCTCACCAGGGTTCGTCGCGAGGCGGCGTAGACGGGTGTGGATACAAGGCGCGCGACCGAGGGCCCCGCAGGCGTAGTTGACACTACGTTGAGGAGCCCGACCGAGCGCAACGCAGTAGACATGCCCGTATCCGCCGCCGCAGTAGAAGGCTGGTGAGATGTGGGATATGATCCCGAAGTATTTTAAAGGGAGCCTTCATGTCACAGAGATTGATCGTTTGCGGAGCAGGTGTCATCGGCTCGAACCTTGCCAAGTACCTTGCCGAGGAGAGGCACGAGGTCACCCTCATTGAGCAGAAACAGAATGTAGCTGCCCGAGCCACTGAAAAGCTGGATGTCCAGGTAACGGTGGGGTCTGCCTTTGATCCCAAGGTCCTGGAAGAGGCAGGTGTCGGCCAGGCCGACATGGTCATCGCGGTGACCAACTCGGATGTGGCCAACCTGACCATCTGTTCCCTCGCCGCTGCCTTTGGCGCAAAGAAAATGATCGCGCGCGTTCGGGACATAGCCCTGTCAGGGATGGTTGAGCGCCACGGTCGCGGACACTTCCACGTCGATGAGATTATCAACCCCGACGAAGTCGCCGCCCAGACCATTGTCAAGATCATGGAGGCACCCGGCTCAAGTGAAGTTGCTGACTTTGCCGGCGGCAGGATTTTGCTTCGTTCCTTCAATGTATTGGATGAGTCGCCCCTGGTTGGAGAACGTCTGGGTGACCTGAGGGATTCTGAATTCCCTTGGCCCTTCGTCATGGTGGGCATCAACCGTGACGGGAAGATCCATATTCCACGGGGTGACGATGTCGTCGAAACCAGGGACCGGATCTATGTTCTGCTGCCGAAGCCTTCCCTGGCCGAATTCCTCACCTTTGTTCATCCTGGCGTCCGGCTCCCCAAAAAGGTGATCATTTACGGTGCCACCAATACAGGGACAAGCCTGGCCAAAAGCCTTTCGGAAAAGGTTCCGGATGTAGTGCTCCTGGAGGAAAACCGCCTCAAGGCGGAGAAGGTGGCCGGTGAACTGAAAGATGTGAGGGTCATCCACGGACTGGCCTCGGAAGCCGACATTCTCAGGGAGTGCGGTGTGGAAGCTGCGGATGCCTATATAGCGGTGTCTGCCAGCGATCATCATAATCTGATAAGCGCGGTGCTCGCAAAGCAGATGGGAGCCAAGACGACTGTGATAACGACTCACACGCCAGATTACATTCCGATCGTGGCAGGGCTGGGTATTGACGCCTTCATAAACCCAAGGCTGCTCGCCACAGATCAGATCATGCGTTTGGTAAGAGGCGAAAGGATCAGCCACGTGGCAAGCCTCCCCGAGGTAAAGGCGGAGGTTCTCGAACTTGTGGCTGAGCCGGATTCGCCCATCACCAGGAAACCGCTCAAGGATTTCAAATTCCCCAAAAATTCCATCGTTGGAGCAATCTGCAGGGAGGATGAAGTCGTTCTGGCATCAGGCGACAGTCATGTACGGGCGGGTGAACCGGTTGTCGTTTTCTGTCACGAAGATGCGGTCCCGCAAATAGAAAAGCTGTTCACAAAAAGGAAACTTCTCTAGGGTTCCCCCTTCACAGGGCGGAGTTTTCTGGTAGCTACCAGGCATGCATAAAAAACTGGTTTTAAATGTCATATCCAGGATGCTGATGGTCGTGTCCCTTATCATGGTCCTTCCCCTGGGTTGGGCCGTTCTGGATGATCCCTCGAGCGCCGAATCCCGATCGTTTATCATTACCATCCTGCTGGGTCTCGCAATTGTGGCTGTAATACGGAAACTTGCTCCTGCTTCCGGTGATGATTTTGACGTTATGGGAGCCAAGGATGGGCTCGCCATTGTGGGTCTGTCGTGGGTTGCTGTTTCCCTTCTCGGAGCGTTGCCCTTTTACCTGAGCGGTGTGACACCGACCTTTACAGACGCATTTTTTGAGACGGCAAGCGGGTTTACCACTACCGGGGCTACAATCCTCACCTGGATCGAAGGGCAACCCAGAGGCGTGCTGTTCTGGCGGAGCCTTACTCATTGGCTTGGCGGAATGGGGATCATTGTGCTGTCTGTGGCACTTCTCCCGGCCATCGGCAGGGGTGCCTACGCTCTTTACAGGGCGGAAGCGCCGGGGCCAACCGCCGAAAGGGTCAGGCCCAGCATGAAGGAGACGGCCAAGACTCTCTGGACCGTCTACTTCATCCTGAGTGCGGCGGAAGCCCTCCTGCTTCTCGCGGGGGACATGCCGCTGTTCGATGCTCTATGCCACACATTCGGGACCATGGCCACTGGAGGGTTTTCTACAAAAAACGCCAGTATCGCGGCCTACGGCAGCTATATCCAGTGGGTCATCGTCGCGTTCATGTTCCTGGCTGGATGCAACTTTATCCTTCACTATCAGGGGCTGCGAGGGAAGGTGAAAAGTTACTGGCGAAGCGAAGAGTTCAGGGTCTACCTGGCTATCACACTGTTCTTCATCTCCCTGTTTATTTTGATACTTGGCCTTGGTGGAGAGGGTTTTTCTGAATCGACTGTGCGCCAGTCTGCGTTTCAGATCGTGTCCATTTTGACCACCACGGGTTACACAACGGTGGATTTTGGCCTCTGGCCTGCCTTCCTGAAGATCTCCCTCGTTATCCTCATGTTTGTGGGGGGCTGTGCCGGGTCCACAGGTGGGGGGATGAAAGTGATCAGGGTTTATATAGCCCTCAAAACGGGTGCCAAAAGTATCATACAGGTTATCCTCCCCAATGCAGTTATGCCCCTCAAGATCGATTCCAAGCCGGTTTCGGATACCTATGTCGTCAGGGCCGCGGCCTATTTCATTATCTACATGTTCCTTTTCCTCTTTGGAACCGTTGCGATGACTATCACAGAAAATACGGATCTGGTCACAGCTTTTGGTGCCTCTGTAGCCTGTCTATCGAACATCGGCCCTGGTCTCGGCAAGGTAGGTGCGGTTGAGAACTACGCATGGATATCACCGGCAGGCAAGTGGATCCTCTCCTTTCTCATGCTCGCGGGACGCCTGGAACTGTACTCGATCCTTATACTTTTTGTACCGGATACATGGAGAAAGTAAAAATAGCAGAAGGTTGAAGGAAGAAGGAGGAAGGAAAACATATAACTGTATAACTGAATATGTTTTGATGGTAGCAACAGTTCTTCATCCTTCATCCTGCCTCCTTCCCTCTTCCAAAACACTCTCATGAAAACCTCCGACTTCCTGTTACTACTCCTGCTTGTCGCCCTCATCATCGGTATGCTCCTCACCGCCATTTTCGGCCGCGGCAGCAGGCACGGATACGGAATGGCTCCAACCAGCATAAAGACTATTAAACTAGTCAGCATATAAGGCCATTTCTGTAACAACAACTTGACAGCAATGGTGCGAGTTGTTAGATAGTCGATGTAGCCTTTGGAGGGGCGAGGAACTGTTTGCGGAGGATTAAAATGAAGAAGTATATCATCATCGGTTCTGTCGCTGTTTTTGTTCTTGTCGCGGTGTCGGTCTTTGCCCTCCAGGGCAAGAGCGGGCAAGCGGCTGTGGCCGAAGAAGTGGCCCCTCTGGCCGCTGCCACCTCAAGTTCGGGATGTGGCGCCAGCGGATCAGGAGGGTGTGGATCCAGCGCATCAGCCGGTTGCGGCGGCGCTTTGGGCGGCTGTGGCGGGGAGACTTTGAACCCCGATGAAGCCAGGGCCCGAACAGATCAGATAACGGCCTATCTTCAGAACTACTACACAGGGAAGGGCTATGAGAAAGTTCAGGTCAAAATAGACGACTTCGGCTGCCACCAGGAAGCAACCGTTTCCAGCGATGGCCAGGTGGTTGACAGGCTTTCAGTCAGCGGGAACAGTATAACGAAGATAGAGAGTTAAACACGGTGAACTGTGAACCGTGAACAGAATAGACGAAAAGGGCCGGGAATTTCCCGGCCCTTTTTATTTGAAATTTGAGATTGATTTTTATTTCTTCGCCGCCGGCAGTATCAGGTTCAAAGCCACCCCCAGGATACCCGCCAGGCCGATGCCGCCGAGTCCCAGGATCTTCATCCCGCCCAGACCGGAAACGAGGATGAGGGATACGACGATGAGGTTCCTGGGAAGAGAGAGATCATCCCCGGCCCTTACCAGTGTGTTCAGGCCTATCACCGTAATGGCACCGAAGAGAAGGATCATGATCCCGCCCATCACCGGGACCGGGATGGTGGACAGAAGCGCTCCGAACTTGCCTATAAAGGCCAGGGCGATGGCAAAGATGGCGGCCCAGGTCATGACAGCCGGGTTAAAGACCCTGGTGATGGCCACTGCGCCGCTGACCTCTGAGTAGGTGGTATTGGGTGGTCCGCCCAGCAGCGACGCAAAGCTTGTGGCTATCCCGTCCCCAAGGAGAGTCCTGTGTATTCCCGGGTCAGTCACGTAGTCCTTCCCGCTTATGGAGCCGATAGCGAGGATATCCCCGAAGTGTTCGATAGCCGGAGCGATGGCCACCGGGACGATGAAGATGATCGCCTCCCAATTCCAGACAGGGAGGGTGAAGTTGGGCCACGCGATGAAGGCGGCCTCCCTGATGGCGTCGAACTTTACAAGGCCGAGAAGCATTGCGGTCACGTACCCGGTAGCGACTCCGCACAGGATGGGAATGAGGCGCAGCATCCCTTTGGCCATCATGGTCACGAGGACAGTGGTTGCCAGAGAAACGATAGCCACGATGATCGCCTGATTGTAAGGCACCAGAACCAGGGCGCCGTCACCTGATCTTCCCTGGGCCATGTGGACAGCAACAGGAGCGAGCAGGAGGCCGATGACCATGATGACCGGGCCTGTCACGATGGGGGGCAGCACCTTGTGGAGAATGTCCGTCCCCTGCCAGCGCACCAGCTGGCTCAGGATTATATAAACGACACCTGCTGCGGCCAGACCGCACATGGTTCCGGGGATGCCCCACTTTGCCACTCCTACGCTTATGGGAGCGATGAAGGCAAAGGAGGAAGCAAGGAAAATGGGAACCTTTCCCTTGGTGATCAGTTGGAAGATGAGGGTTCCGGCCCCCGCCGTAAACAGTGCTACGTTGGGATCAAGGCCGGTGATAAGAGGCACCAGAACCAGGGCCCCGAAGGCTACGAACAGCATCTGGGCTCCAATGACGCTGTCCCTTATGGAAAAGTTGTAAGCGGTTGATTCCCTCTCGGACACGTTTTCCTCCTTTCCCATAAAACTGGCATGAAAGGTTTGCCAGTTTTATGGATGTTACCTCAGTACGAAACCGGGGATGCAATTCAAACAGCGCCGATCCGCTCATGGTTCAGCGCGCTCCCCTCCCCCATAAAAATTGGTAAGAAATGATTTAAGGTACAAAATAAAAGGGCCGAAAGGCCCTTTTATTTTGTACCGAAAATCTTGTCCCCGGCGTCCCCGAGGCCGGGCAGGATATACCCGATCTCGTTCAGCCGTTCGTCAATAGCGGCGGTATAGACCTCTACGTCAGGGTGGCACTCTTCCAGCTTCTTCAACCCTTCGGGGGCGGCTACCAGGAAAAGACCCTTGATCCGGTTGCAGCCGTCTCTCTTGAGCATATCCACTGCGGTGCAAAGGGTGCCGCCGGTGGCCAGCATCGGGTCCAGTATGAGAGCGATCCTGTCCTGTATGTTGCTGGTCATTTTCTCGTAGTAGACTACCGGCTCGAGGGTTTCTTCGTTGCGATACATCCCAACGATGCTCACCCTTGTACTGGGGATGAGATCCAGGACCCCGTCCATCATCCCGAGGCCGGCCCGAAGGATAGGCACAACGGTGATCTTCTTGCCTTTGATCTTCTCCACATTTACCGGCCCAGCCCAGCCCTGGATAACCCCAGGTTCAGTGGGAAGGTCCTTGGTCGCTTCGTAGGTGAGCAGGCGTGCTACCTCGGAGGCCAGTTCACGAAAATCCTTGGTGCTGATATCGTGGCGCCGCATAAGGCCCAGCTTGTGTTTGATCAGAGGATGATCGACAACGGTCACCTGCATGAATGAGATACTCCCGGGAATATTGCGGTGGAAAGTCGGAACTACGGGACTGGAAGCCCCCCTCCCTTAACCCGAATAATAGTATAGCCGATGAGTTGGGGAAAGGGAATAAAGAATTGTTAGTCTCCAGTGATCAGTGGTCAGTAATCGGTAATCAGGGGGGAAAACAGTAATCTGTGATCCGTAATCCGTGATCAGAAAATTCAAACCAGAATATGATAATTCTGCATTATCTCACGTATCTGCTTGACAGAATAAATGGTGTGGATTCAGCCTTCACGCTTCACGGATAAGGTTCTCAACAGGCACCCACTCCCTCCCCAGCGCCTGGGCAACCGGCTCGCAGGTGATGTGTCCATCCCAGGTGTTGGCTCCCAGGGCCAGCCCGGAGTCGGATCTCAATGCCGCAACCGGATCTGCCGCGAGCCTGAGGCAGTAGGGCAGGGTAACGTTGGTCAAGGCTATGGTGCTGGTAGCGGGGACGGAACCCGGGATGTTGGGCACACAATAGTGAATGACGCCCTCCTCCACATAGGTGGGCTGGGAGTGGGAGGTGGCACGGCTGGTTTCCCCCATACCGCCCTGGTCGATGGATACATCAACGAAAACTGAGCCGGGTCTCATGCCTTTAAGGACTTCCCTCGTTACGATCCTGGGTGCCAGAGCCCCCGGAAGAAGTACGGCTCCCACGAGCATGTCGCATGAGGCGGCAGCCTCCCTGATGTTCCGGGAGTTTGACATGAGAGTAACCACCTTACCGTCGAAAACATCGTCGATGTAGCTGAGACGGCTGTGATTCGTATCGATGATCACCACCTGGGCTCCCAGGCCGTAGGCGACCTTGGCGGCGCTTATCCCGACGTTCCCTCCCCCGATAATGACGATCCGGCCATGCTTGGTGCCAGGCACTCCCCCCAGCAGCCGGCCAATGCCCCCCTTTTCCTTCTGCAGGTAGGCCGCTCCAAGCTGTACTGCCATTTTACCGGCCACCTGGCTCATGGGGGCAAGAAGAGGGAGGCTTCCATCGGCTCCCTGTATCGTTTCGTAAGCGACGGAACGGATCTGACCTTCGATGAGGCTGTTCACCAGGTCCGGAAGGGGAGCCAGGTGGAGAAAGGCGAAAAGGAGCTGGCCCTTTTTCATGAGATCGTATTCGGGCAGCAGCGGCTCCTTGACCTTCATGATGAGCTCCGAGCTTTCCCACAACGCCGGGGCATCCGGGAGGATAGTTGCTCCGGCACTCCTGAATTCCTCATCGGAGATGAAGCTGCCCTCTCCTGCCCCCTTCTGTATCAGTACATTGTGACCGTGGCGGACAAGATCTTCGACTCCGGATGGAACGATACCGACCCGGTATTCATTGTCTTTGATCTCCGTGGGTATCCCGATCCTCATAACTTGACCTCCTGGCCTGCTAATTCATGCCAGACCCTGAAAATTGTTGATGGCTTCGTAATTGGCATTATCAAGAAGGTGCTGTTTAGGGTATGTTATCTTTTGTAGTATATCCGATGCAAGTGGCTATATGCCATTTGCATCTGAATAGACCAGGGAGGTAACAATATGAGCCAGAAAGAGATCCCGAAAAAAGAGCGTGGTATGCCGGTTAGCGAGGCCACAGACCTTGCGGAACTGGTTCAGTATGGAGATGGAGCTGTGGTGAGCAGGACCCTTATTCAGGCAGCTGTGGGTACAGTCACTGTTTTCGCTTTTGACAAGGGGCAGGGGCTCAGCACCCATTCAGCCCCCTTCGACGCCCTCGTTCAGATTCTGGACGGAAGCGCCGAAATAACTATCGGGGAGAAAACGGTTCCGGTATCCGCGGGTGAATCCCTTCTCATGCCGGCGGATATCCCCCACGCCCTGAATGCCACTGAACGGTTCAAGATGCTCCTTACTATGATAAGGGAGAAGAAACAGTGAGCAGAGATCTCGCTGTTTCTTCGTGAAAAGTGAACCGTGAACGGTAATCTGTGAAGGCAGTTAACGGTGATCGGTGAACCGCAACAACATAAGACAACATGCATTTTAATTATTTTCAATTCATGCTTGACATATAACTGCATGGGTTGTTTGTTTTCACGGTTCACGGTTCACGGTTCACGGTTCACGGTTCACGGTTCACGGTTCACGGTTCACGGTTCACGGTTCACGGGTACTGAGGTAAAGCAATGTCCAAAGATCTATCAAAGCACATCCAGTTCATGGAGCAGGAAGTTCCCTTCAACCGCTATCTGGGGTTTAAGGTGCTGCATTCTGAGGAAGGGTTTGTCAGGGTGCTGATACCCTTCAGGCCTGAATTTATAGGGGATCCAAGGCGTCCCGCACTCCACGGAGGGATCTTTTCCGCCGTTATCGATGCGTGCGGCGGGTTGGCCGTGTGGACCCTGTTCGATGTCAAGGCTCTCATCTCCACAGTGGACATGCGGGTGGATTACCTTCGGCCCGGTCCGGACAGCGATATCGTTGCGGAATCAAGAGTCGTGCGCATGGGCAACCGTGTGAGCGTGGTCAATACCATCGTTTACCCTGAAGGCAGCAATGATGATATCCTCGCCGAGGGACGGGCGGTTTACAATACGCGAAAGGCTCAAAGCGACTGAAATTCTTCCTGCCTTTACCGATGATCCCACCGTCTGTACGGTAAAGATTTCCTGTTTGTATTGATTATCAAGTCCTTTTGTCCACTTGAAGTAACCCCGCCAGTATGATACAAATAATCTAACAACCGTAACCAGTTATTGACGGTTATGCTTTTATGCTCTGCAAATGGGGGTGTAGTTGGTGTAGCTGAGGTCCGCAAGGTTCAAGTGCTTTTCTTCCAGAACCCAGCTTCATTTTTTATTCTATTCCAGTCCAGGTTGTTTTCATTGTTCATGTCCAGCTTTTAGAAAGGGGTAAAGGGGCCATGCCGCGGTTGACGCTGAAGATCCTGGGTAAGGCTACCGTTTTCGGGCTCGTTCTGGCGGCGCTCGGATTTGTCGTTTCCTGCGCTTCCATGAAAACCAGTCGTCCCGTGGTTCCCATGAGGGAGTATGAAAGGGTGCTGGTGGGCTCCATGGCGGCCGAGTATGTGGGAAACGAGGATTGTCTCAAGGCGTGCCATGACCACGATCAGACCGCTGCGTTTCTTGCCGAAAGTGTCCACGGCCACCAGAAGGTCGAGGGCACGGACAGGCTTCTCGTCAACTGTGAAACCTGCCACGGTCCCGGCAGCGAGGCGATAGCGCCGGACTTTATCAGCAAGCACAACCGGTGCGATACCACCCAGTTCGTCCCCCTTCAGGCGTTGCCGGCAGCGGCCCTTTCCATGCTCTGTCTCAAGTGCCACAGCTCCTACTCCATGGCCAACATACAGTACTGGCCCTTCAGTGATCATGCTCTGGGTGAGATCAGCTGCTCTGACTGCCACAAGCTGCACCGGAGTTCTCAGCAGAAAATCAAGGGCGCTCAGATCAACCAGCAATGTATGGGCTGCCACGACAGCGTCAGGGCGGAGTTTTCCTTCACCGCAAGACACCCAGTTCCGGAGGGCAAAATGCTCTGCACCGACTGTCACGAACCCCATGGCAGCCAGGCTCCCCGCGGCCTCGTGGCGCTGGACCAGAAAGGCCTGTGCCTCAACTGCCACGGACAGCTCGTCGGCCCCTTCACCTGGGAGCATGCCGACGTCACCGATGAGTGCACGGCATGCCATTCGCCCCACGGGTCCGTATTCGCTGATATGCTCAAGGTCCAGGAACCGTTCCTGTGTCTTCAGTGCCATGCAGGACATACCGATTTCAGCACACCGGCGTCTCCCTCGGCGAGCATAAAGGGAGCTTTCTACACCCGCTGCACCAACTGTCACTCCCAGATACACGGTTCCGATACAAGGGGACCGCATCCGGGCAGTGGCCTGATCCAGTAGGGGACCGGATTATAAAGGCTGGAGGGTTCGAATGAGGGGAAAGCGTTATAAAGTACTGACGATCATTTCCATCGCCCTGTGGGTTTTCCTGGGGGGGGCGGCCCTGGCTGCTGAGGTTGATGAGCAGCTGGAGGGGTGCGGTGAAGAGGCCAGAAGAGGTTATGGGCTCTGTGTAGGTTACGAGGAACTGTCCATCGACGGTGGCGGCGAAACCCTCTTTCCCTACAGGCTCCTGGACTCGCATCCCGTGGCAAGGGGCCACTACCAGGAGCTCCTCAAAGACGGCCTGCTCAGCCTTTCCTTCTCCTATGAAGGAGAGGACTACTATAATTTTAACGGTGATTACTACGGGCTTACCGATACCGTGGTGGTCTGGTCCCAGAAGTTCGTGAAGAACCTCGAGCACCAGAACCTGCCCGGGCCATTCAATACTTCAGGTGCACCCCTTTACTGGTCCGAGGATATGGACCCCGGGGACGCATATCACCTGGACCAGCAGGAGAGCTACGCCAGTTTCAAGTACAAGTGGCACAGTTACCCGGCCAACGTGTCGGTGGCCATCCGCCAGTATACCACTGAGGGTGAAAAACAGCAGTTCTTTCTCAATGAGAACTGTGCCACCAACTGTCACGCCGTGTCACAGACCAGGAGTGTCAAAACTTCCACCGACCAGGTCTTTTTAAACGGTTCAACCCATCTGGGACTGGTGGATGTTTCCTACAATTACAGAGGTGCACAGTTCACTGACGACATGCCTGATCCGGTCTATGCTTTCGGTTCCATCCCCAGCTATTCGGGAACCCGGGATGTTCACAACACCTACCCGGATCTGGATTCATCAGAACACCTTCTCAGCGTCAGCACCAACCACACAGGACGTTTTTCCGGTCTCCTGGGTCTGGGTATGGGAGACAGGGAGAACCTGGATTCAGGAGCATCCGAGAAATACCAGCAACTGCAGGGACGCTTTCTGTGGCGGCCCAGCAAAACGGTGGCGATGTTCCTGGACTCCAAACAGCTTTATCAGCAGGACGACAAACCGTCCGCTGCTCTGGAAGCTGTGAAGACCGCTGACGGGGCTCCCCTGCGCTACGGGTCGGTTCAAAATCGGCACAAGCTGACAGTCATTTACTATCCCATGGACATCCTGGACCTCAAAGGGGAGCTGACCTATTCGGATACAGAAAGGGAAGACAACGAACTGTGGGGTCTTCCCGATGACACCTCCTCCAGCGAATGGAGTCTTGCAGCACGAATAAAGCCTGCTTCAAAGGTAAAGATCAAAGCAACCTATGCCGACAGGATCACCGATAACCCGGCTTACCCGTCTTCAGCCACCGACAGCCGTAAAATGCTGCTCTCCGGTCAATGGGTCCCCCTGAACGGTTTGTGCTTTGAAGCCGATCTCAAGGATTTTTCCGATGAGAACACCGACAGCGGCCAGACCAATAACCGTCAGATCCTGGGCGCCGCGATCACATACACCCCCCCAAAGCCTTTCTCCCTCGCCTTCAGGGTGTACCAGTTCACCAACGATATATCAGCCGATCTTACCTTCGCTGATACTTCTCCCTCGCCCATTATCGATGAGGGTGTTCCCTACGCCGCGGACGGGACACAATATATGCTGCAGGGTGTCTGGAGCGCGAGCAAGAAGCTTCAGGTAACCGGTCAATACAGCTACCTCATGGCGGAGGGGTCTTACGATGCTGGCATAACCGGCTTTGCTGATGTGGGAGGTTACTCGGGACTCGATGCCGTCCAGCAGGAGTCGTCCCTGGATCTCAATTACACCATGAACGATGGCTGGGGAGTGTCAGCCCGGCTTGCCCAACTGTCCTACGAAGACAAACAAAGTGATCTGGCGGATGAGGATATAAGCCAGGTTTCGGCTTCCGTGACGAGGAAATGGTGAGATGATCTCAGTGCCGATAAAGTTCATGCGGACAGAGTTAATAGTGGGCATTTTATGCATGCTGCTGATGACCTGTGTGCCGGTGGCTGCCCGGGCGGCCACCGTAGGGCTTATCCTTCCCAAAGACTGCGCTTTTTCCTCCGACGTCAAGGACAAGTTTTCCGTTCATTTAAAAGAGGCAGGGATCAAGGATAGCGAGATCCTGATGCAGCGGCCAGGTTCGGACAAGGTGTCGCGCCTTAACAGTATGAGGAAGTTCCTGGCTTTCGGGGTGGATGTCATTGTGGTATGGGGCAGTACTTCCATTAAGGAGATCGCAGGTGAGGCGGGCAAAACACCCATTGTGTTTGTTGGTGTGTGGGATCCTGTTGAGAGCGGCATCGTTAATGGCCTTAAACAGCCGGGTAAAAACATCACAGGCGTTGTGGGGAAAACCGCTACAGCCTTCCTGCTGGATAATATCATCGAAGCCACCGGTACCAAGGTTCTCGGAGTCATTTACCATTCAGGTCTTGTTGACAGCATGGGACAGTACGGTGACGTCAAGAGGATGGCACCCGGTAAGGGCCTGGAACTTGTGGAGGCTGACCTTCAGACAAGCTCCGAGGAGGAGACCTCCGCAGCCCTGGAACCGGCCCCGTTCCTGTACCTGGCCCAGGGGTGTGACGTGGAAGGCGGCGTTTATGAGGCTCTGGCGAAGCTCAACAAGCCGGCCGCCACCCAGAACCCGGGTATCACAGGGGGTGGCGTTATCTTTACTCTCGCTCCGGACATGGATGAGACCATCAAGGTCGCCTCCGACATCACGGGGCGTATTCTGCAAGGAGAAAAACCTGGGGATATTCCGGTAGCCAGGATCAAGAAGGTCAACTTTAAAATAAACGTGGGTGAGGCACGCAGGTTGGGCGTAAAGATCCCCTTCGGAGTGCTTAATCGTGGGACCGAGGTAATCAGATAGGTGCAGACATGATCAATTTCACAAAGCTCTCAATAAAGATCAAGGTCTCGATCTTCGTCGCCGTCATTCTTGTCGTTGTTATTGGTTTAACGACGATGATATTCTCTTCGGAGGTCAACCAGCGGCTTGAGAAGGCCCTGCTGGCCGCTACCACCCTTGTGGGAGAGAACCTGGTCAGTGAGATCAAGAAGACGGTAGACATGGGCATCTACCTTTCCGAACTGGACGGTCTTTCCGATCAGCTCACCCAGGTTGTGGAGCAGGATGCCACTCTCGGTTATATCTATGTCGCTGACAACAAGGCCGCGGTGCTCTACTTCAGCGACGGGATGGCGGAGTGGGTGGGGGAACTGGCCAAGGTTTCGGATTCTCTCCTCGAGGATACCGCGACCCCGGTAACGGCACTGATCCAATCCGGGGGTGAGGGGTACTACCAGCTTTCCATTGCCATTGATTCCATGGGAGATTTTCAGGGATACCTCGCCATCGGTCTCAAGGAAAAGGTCATAGGCGAGCAATTAAAACAGATCAACAGGCGCATGATCCTCATCGGGCTGTTCAGCTTTCTCATTGCCACCCTTATCATCGTTGTATTTTTGAACAGGCTCATAAGCGTGCCTCTCGCGAGTCTGGCGGTAACCGCAAGACAGATCTCCGACGGGAATATCATGGAGCCTGACATCGCTGTGCGGCACGATGAGATCGGGGAGCTTTCAGGAGCCTTCGGGGTGATGGCTCGGGAGCTTACCGGCATGATTTGCAGGTTCTCCGATACATCGTCCAGCCTCCAGAGTTCTTCGGTGGACCTGTCCTCCGTAGCCGGGAACCTTACGACCTCCTTCGGGAAACAGATGGAGACCCTCGACGGGGTGGTAACCGCTATCCAGGAGATCGATGAGCTGGCCAAGGACCTTTCCAAGCAGGCAATTAACCTGAGTGATACGGCCAACGAATCCTCCGCATCCATTACAGAGTCCACATCTGCCATCGGGGAGATCAACCTGAATATGGCTGAGATCAACGAGGCTATAGAAAACATAACCTCCTCCATACTCCAGATGTCCGCTACCTTTGGAGAGTTGGCGGAGGGGGCTGATGAGACGGCCAAGCTGGGAGAGGACGCCATGGACGCTGTGTCCAGGATCAGCGAGGGCGTCAAGAACATGGAGATGATGGTGGACCAGTCAAAGACCCTGTCTGAGGATATGAAGCTCAACGCTCAGGACATCGGGTCCAAAGCTGTCAGGGAGACCCTCCAGGGCATTCTTTCCATAAAGGAGGATGTCCAGAATTCTGAACAGGCCATGAAACTGCTTAACGAAAAGGTGGACAGCATAGGGGATATCGTCACTGTGATCGAGGGTATTGCCGACCAGACCAACCTCCTTGCGCTCAACGCAGCCATCATCTCGGCCCAGGCCGGAGACGAAGGCAAGAGCTTTGCCGTGATCGCCTCCGAGATCAGGGAACTTTCCGCAAGCACAACCGAGTCCACAAAGAAAATATCCTCGGTCATCCAGTCGGTCCAGCAGGAGGCCAAAAGCTATACCAACTATGTAAAGAGGGTCAGCCATAGCGTGGAAGAGGGTCATAACCGCGGTCTGCAGGCAACAGAAGCGCTGGACAAGCTCGTGGAGTATGCTAACGACTCTGCTAGAATGTCTGGAGAGATCTCCCAGGTGACGCGAGAACAGGCATCGGCCAGTGAAATGGTGGCCAGCAGCATCGAGCATTTCACCAAGCGGGCTGACGTGATCAGACGCGCCACCTCCGAAGAGGCGCAAACGGCAAAGTTCATCAGGGATTCAATCGAGAAGGCAAAGGGGATGGTGGAAAAGGTCTATCGGTCCACAGAAGAGCAGAACAAGACCAGCCAGATGATCAACGACATGGTCATCAAGGCTGAGGAGATAGCCAGCAGACTGCAGCAGGCTACCGAGAGAGAAAAAGACCTCATCACTTCCATTTCCGGTTCCGTGGAGTCCCTGAGGGATATGAGCCAGGAGAACTTCGGAATGGTGAAGAGTGTCGATTCCTCGTCAGAAATGCTTACCGATCTGTCCTCCTCCCTGGGCAAGGAACTCGACAGGTTCAGGATGGAAAATGGCGCGGAAAAGGGACCTTCCATCGAGGAAGGGTAGCGCAACTTTTCGGGCCCGCTAGAAGCAGGGCCCCACAAGGGAGCGGTGGTTCATGAAAGGTTTCGAAAGAGCATTTTTGGTCCTGTTATTGGTTCCTGTCCTTATGGTGTCGGCGTGCAGCAACCCGCTGGACAGCAGCAGTACGGACGGTGTTCAGTTCACTCCCCAGCCCCTGGGTATGGATTACTGCTACGATTGCCACAATGTCCCAGGTTCCAGTCAGGCGTTCGAACAGGTATTTGAGGGATGGGTGATCAGCCGGCACTCCAACTTCGACTACTACGATAGTGTTTCTCATTCCGGAACCCCTGTGGACCCCTTCAATTTGGGAGTGTACAACTACAGCGACATCGAAGGCTATCCCAGCTACTATTCCAATACTTTGGTTTACCCGACAAGCTGCAGCCCGTGCCACATGGGTCCTGACGACGGAGGTCAGTTCCTCGATGCCAATGCAGGTGGGGTGATATTCAATGACCCGAACCTGGGGGAGCAATACCGTTTTATAGTCGACTGCGAGGCGTGCCACGTAAGTGGAACAGGACATTTTGGCGGAGCTTCCCCTCCTGAGGTGGCCATCCCGGCCTTTCACCAGTGCACAGAGTGTCATCCGCCCACTGACCCCATGCTCATTTCCCCGGCCTTTGCGGATGCCGAGCACACCGACCACCACGGTCCCGATTCGACCCGCATGTGGTCCTATGGGGATACGGTTATTTACGATATCGTGGGAAGAACAGGAGCTTCCCCTATAGACACAGCGACCCTGGTCCTGGCTTCCAATTCCTTTGATGCCTATATCATCAGTGCGGCTTGGCTTGCTGCCAACGGCGGTTCCTGGACCTTCGATTCCCACGAGACCATTAACGATACTCACTACCAGGGGATCTGGATGATCGACGAACCTAACGAGCTGGTGATCTACGAGGTCCCCACCTCCAGGTTCGGTTACGTGGACCTGACCAACACCTCTCCCAATTCGGGCATGGCCAGAGCCGACGCTGTTGACTCTTGCACAGCAAGTTGCCACGGGGCCCACGAGTTCGATCTCACCATCAACGAGCAGTGGTTCCACGGCGCGCATCATCCCAACATTGAGGGTCCCCTGGGAACAACCACAAGCAGGGGGAATGTGGTACTGGACATTCCCGGGCCAGCCAACTGGGGGGCGGTGGACCATGGGTTTAACGCCTCGTGCTATCGCTGCCACAATGCCATGGGGTTCGCAGAGGTGGCCCCGGGTTACGGCAACGCCATTCTCACACCTGCCAATTCGGACGGTTTTATAACCTGCAACGCTTGCCACGATGGGGTGAATTACCCGACTGCTAATGACAAGAGTCTCCGCTTCAGCGGAGCGGTGCCTCTGTACGATTACCAGGGTGTTCCTTTGGCAAATGTTCAAGCGGGAAGGAACGCTGTTTGTGTTTACTGCCATCAAGGCCGTGAGGATGGCAGTCACGTTGATGCAGATATCGCCTCAGGCTCGCCGGGATTCAGGAACATGCACTACCTGGCTGCCGGCGCCACCCTCTACGGAATGAAGGGGTATGAATATTCCGGAAAGACCTATGCGGGAGAGCATACCTTCCACGTAGTGGCTGGTTGCGCCGGCTGCCACATGGCGGATGATCCCCCGGTAGACGATGTGGGTGGTCACACTTTCCACATGGCCTATGGGTCTACTGAAAATACCGCCTTCTGCGCAGCGTCCTGCCACACGTTCATGGTAGCTCTGGACGATCCCGGGGCACCCCATGCTCATGGTGTGGACTGGGATGGAAATGGCGCCACCGTATCGGCCAAGGATGAAGTGGCATATCTCCTGACAGTACTCCTCCATGACGCCATCGAGGCCTACGACAGCCCCGACGATGCTGATACGATAGCAAATATAGACTATTCGAGCAGTTATCCCTATTTTGGAACTTCCGACCCCACCCAGCAGTGGGACGGCACCGTTGCCAAAGCAGCTTTTAACTGGCAGTTCATATATAAAGACCCCGGAGCTTATGCCCATAACCCGAAATACGCAGTTCAGCTATTAAGGGATTCGTACAATGACATGGTCGATGCCCAACCGGCAGGTGCTCCGAGCATACCATCGCTGGGCGGTACAAGACCTTGACAGCAGCGATGAATGGCGTAGGCTAAACGTAGCAAACCGAGTCATCAAAACTGTTAACTGTGTTCGCAAAGGAGGGGGAAAATGCTACTTTGGCTAATGGTTGGTATTGCCTTGGCTGTTTTTGGGGTCCTTGAGATCATGCTCAACTTTACTATGCCCTTTGTGGAGCTCAGGACTATCCTCCTTTTTCTCCTGGTCATGGGGATGTCCTACCGCATCTATCTCATGGAGCGGGGAGGGGAAAAGGAAAAACTTAAAAACAAAGTCCGTGAACTGGAGGACAAACTGCGCCAATTGGAGATGGGCTTGGAGTAGGTTTAAATGGTTAAAAGCGTCAGGGGTCGAGGGTAGTCAGAGGATTACTCCTGAGGCCTTCAACCCCGGCGATTAAAAGTGCCGTAAAAGCAGTTCGCTGAAGGGCCGAAAGGCCCTTCAGCCGTTATTGTGGAATGTCCGGAAGCCAAATGCCCGCCAAGTTTACAGTAAAACCGAATTTTCACCACGGAGATGTTGAAGCATGGAGGAAAAGGAGAAAGGTCAAGTTCCGGGTAAAGGCGTGAATACTATAAAAGCGATGTTTTTTTACCACTGAGATCAGTGAGAACAGTGAGAGAACCTTTAAACCAGGAAATACCGCTTGTCATTCCGGGCACCGACCCGGAATCCAGTGGTATTTTTATTAAGTACGATAAAAGCTTTAACGCAGGGTGACGCAGAGCGGCCGATCATGGCCGCACCGCAGGGTTACGCAGGGTAAACCTTTAAACTGAGGGAAGGACGGTATCCAGGTCTAAGTATCCAGGTTTTACGGATCACCCGTCTTCGCTTTCAGCTTCCGTCTTCGTTCTTCGAACTACGCCGTGACAAGTCGCCGTGGCAGGCGGATCACGAATTACGATTCACGGTTTATTCACCACAGACACAGAGGTCAAAGAGGAAGGCTTAAGGCTGGGGGAAAGAACAGGTTCTATGAAAGTAAATTTTCCCCTCGCAAAAACTATGGCAGGCATGGAAGTTCTTCTCACAGGATAACACTGAAACTATTGAGAAAACCGAAAGAAATCATTGGCGGATTAGTGTGAGAGGTACAAATTGACACAATCGAGATTGAAGGATGGAAGCCCGGCAAGGGTAAAAAGGGTTGGGCTGAGCCTTCGCAGGGGGGTTCTTTCGGGGGTTTTCACCTCCTGGGCCCTTCTGAAGGTCATGATCCCCACCATGGTTCTGGTACAGATCCTCAAGGTGACCGGCCTGTTGAGTTCCATGGCTGTCGCTGCGGCTCCCCTGATGGATTTTTTCGGCCTGCCAGGTGAAAGTTCACTCGTTCTGATTACGGGAGGTTTGGTCAATATTTACGCCGCGATAGCTGTCGCTGTAAATATCCCCCTCACGGCTAAAGGGATGACGATCCTGGCCATCATGGTTCTCATTGCCCATAACCTCATTGTGGAGACCGCGGTTCAAAGCCAGTCAGGGACACCGGCCTGGATCACTCTCCCCGTCAGGATCTCAGCCGCCATTTTTGCCGGCCTCTTCTTCGCCTGGATCATGCCGGGAGGTGGAGAGGTTCTGGTTCAGGCTGGGATGTCCGCCGATGGTGTCCACACCTGGGGTCAGATCCTCATCGCCAACATGATATCCCTTGCCAAGATCATCGTGATCATCATCAGTCTGATGGTGGTTATGGACCTGAGCCGGGAGTTCGGAATTATGGATCAAATTACTGCCGGCTTGAGTGTGCCAATGAAGTTCCTGGGAATGGACAGGCGGACCTCCCTGGTAACGGCTGTGGGGCTGCTTCTTGGCCTGGCCTACGGTGCAGGTCTCATTATTGAAGAGACAAGGCAAAACAATATCGGGAAAAGTGAGATCCTCCCAACAAACATTTTTTTGGGCACCAACCATGCCCTGATCGAGGACACCCTTATCTTCGTTGCCGTTGGGGCCAGTTTGGGATGGATCGTTCTCGGACGTTTGCTGGTCGGTTACTTGATGCTCAAAATCTCCCTACCTCTGGTCCGGTATTTCTGGAAGCCAGAGGGGTTTGGATCAAATTAGGCCAAATTGTAGTGATAACAACTTGACACCGTGTGACTAGTGGGAAACAATACGGCAATTCGAGTCGGTCGGGATGGCCTTGGCCGGTCAAATAACATTGGAACAGGGAGGAAAGACCATGAAAAAGTATAACTGTACAGTCTGTGGTTATCTCTATGACCCCGCAGTAGGCGATCCAGACGCAGGGATCGCCGCCGGGACCCCTTTTGACGATCTACCCGAAGATTGGGTATGCCCCGAGTGTGGTGCAGACAAGAGTTTTTTCGAGGAGGATTAAATTGAGCGCGATCCAACTTGCACCTGGTGTTCACTGGATAGGTGCCATCGACAAGGACATTCGCGTTTTTGACGTGATCATGAAGGCGGAGCAGGGAACGACCTACAACTCCTACCTGGTCCAGGGATCCAAAGGCTGCGCCCTTATTGAAACGGTGAAGGCCCGGTTCTACGACTCTTACCTTTCCACGATCGAGACCCTGGTCGATCCAGCACAGATCGACTATATCGTTATGAACCACGCGGAACCGGATCACTCCGGGTCTCTGGGCAAAATCCTGCAGGAGGCTCAGTCGGCTCAACTCGTCGCCTCCAAAAACGGTGTCCCTTTCATCCAAGGGATACTGAACCAGGATGTGGATGTCCGGGCGGTGGGGGATGATGATTCCATCGATCTGGGGGGTGTGACCCTGGAGTTCATCCAGGCTCCATTCCTCCATTGGCCCGACACCATGTTTACCTTCGTAAGGGAGCATGGCATCCTGTTCCCCTGCGATTTTCTGGGCAGCCACTATGCCGATGAGCGGATGTTCGATGATGAGTTAGACGATTTTACCTATGCCCGCAGCTACTACTTTGACCATATTATCCGTCCTTTCAAAGAGTTCGCTGTTAAGGCTATGGACAAGATAGAGGATCTTCCTGTCCAGATTATCGCTCCCAGCCACGGTCCTGTTCTCCGCACCGATGTTAATAAATACATTGAGGAATGCAGGAACTGGTGTGCGGTGCCGTCCAAGGGCGAGAAACCCAGGGTTCTGGTGTTTTATGCATCCAGTTACGGTAACACGCGGCGCATGGCCGAAAGTGTGGCCGATGGCTGCCGGGGCGCTGGGGCCGATGTCACCCTTTTCGACCTTGAGGTGACAGTAGGAGGTTCGATCCTGGATGAGGTAGAAAGTGCCGATGCTCTGGCAGTAGGGTCCCTCACGATCAACGGGGATGCAGTGAAACCTGTCTGGGACTTTCTGTCCTCCCTGGCTACTCTTAAGCTGAGGGGGAAGGCCGGTGCTGCTTTTGGCTGCTTCGGCTGGAGCGGTGAAGCAGTGAAGTTCATTGAGGACCGAATGAAAGCTATTAAGCTGAAGGTCCCTGTGGAGGGTGTTCGGGCCAAGTTGATGGTTACGGAGCAGGACCTGGATGAGTGCAGGGCCCTTGGTAAAAGCCTGACCGAATCTTTAACCTCCTAGGTTATTGTTTTATGGTGATCGTTTTACGGCATGTCCCCTATGAAGGCCCCGGCCTCATCGAGGACATGCTGGAGGGAAGGGGACTTCCTTACAGGATAGTTGATGTACCCGGGGAAGGGGTCCCCCTTGGAGTGGCAGGTTTTACCGGGATCGTATCCATGGGCGGCCCCATGTCTGTCAACGACGGTACCATGGAGATCGAGAAGGAAAAGGGACTTCTCCTTGAGGCCATAGGGAGGGGTATCCCCATCCTGGGTGTGTGTCTCGGGGCTCAGCTCATTGCCAGCGCCATGGGCGCCAGGGTCTATGCGGGCGATCAACCTGAGGTTGGATGGGGTGAGGTGACCCTGACTAAAAGCGGTATGGCAGATCCCCTCATGGCAGGGGTGGACAGTGTTTTTCCAGTTCTGCACTGGAACGGGGATACTTTTGACCTGCCGGAAGGTGCAGTGAAACTGGCCAGTTCCGATAAGTATGAAAACCAGGCCTTCAGGGCAGGGAGCAACATCTACGGCATGCAGTTTCACATGGAGATCGACGAGGAAATGGTTCGGGAATGGGTTGCCATGGATCTGGAAGAGGAGAACGGCATCGTTTCCGAGCCGGAGGAGATCCTGGATGGTGTGAGACTGTATCTGGACCAGGTACGGTTTGGCGGTTCTTTTGTTATCGGCAGGTTTCTGGACCTTGTGGCGGGGCGGGAGAGTGGTTAGAATAAGCTGAAGTGAAGAGTGAATCGTGAACAGTGAAGGGTCAAAACAACAGATCCGAGAGACGATAACATTGTACTGCTTACCATTCACGTTTCACTATTCACGGTTCACTGAATTTAAATGGAGGTTACAAATGGTTGACAAGGAAAAGGTCAAAGAAGTTCTGGACAAGGTGAGAGTCTCTCTTCAGGCAGATGGCGGTGATGCTGAGCTGGTGGAGATAACTGACGAAGGTCTCGTAAAGCTGCGCCTCATGGGTGCCTGCTCCGGTTGTCCTATGTCCCAGATGACTCTGAAGAACGGCATTGAGCGGTCCTTGAGGGAAAACGTGGATGACTCCATCGTAGTTGAAGAGGTTGTGTAAAATCAGTACCCAGTACCCAGTAGAACCATATGTAATTAAAAAGGTCAGGTTACGCACATATTGCTAGACCTGACCTTTTTGTGTTCACTTTTCCTGGCTCCTGGCTCCTGGCTCCTGGCTCCTGGCTCCTGGCTACTGATTACTCAACTGCTCTCTCATTTTGTACAGGTAGGCTGCGTGTCCCTTCTCCTGTTTCTCCAACTCCGAAACAGAAGCGCGGTCCTCAGGGTTATCGACCATATCTGCCATCTCTCTGTAAAAGCCCACCGACCTGAGTTCGAAGTCGAGGGCCATATCAATGGCCTCGATGACATCACCGAGGTTCTCCGCTTTGCTGACAGCATCTTCAGGACTTGTGAATATACGCCTCGAGGCGGAAGCTCTCAGGTAGAGCAGATCTTGTTCAGTGGCGGCATAGTCCAGTTGACCCGGTCTGGCAAGGGCCTTTTTGAGGATGGCCTCAAAATCGGAGATGTGGTGATATTCGGCCTTTTCAAGGTGTCCGAACAGTTCCCTTGCCTCGTCTGATTCAGCAAGTTCCCGCAGCCTCCTGTAAAAGGCGGCACCGGCGGTCTCGATCTGGATCGCCATCTCGATGATCTCTTTCAGGTTCAGTTTTTTATCGGCCATGATAGCCTCCCATGACTGTGTAATTTGACCGGGAGTAGAACTTATCACCTCACCCGGTACATGTCTAGCAAGTGGTCATTGGAACCGGTTTTGTGATAGAAAATGGGACATGATCCTATTCAATCCTAAAAACTGTCCATCCATGTTTAAACTAACACGGGTATTTGAGACTGGCAAACCCCGGAGCAGGGGAATATTTTTCCTGGCGCTTGCCCTTATCATCCTTGTTCCGATGCAGGCCACGGCAGGAAATATCAAGGTCTCCTGGAACCCCGCACAGGTCAGGTCCGGAGGGGTGGTCATGATGAAGGTCCAGTCACCTGTCAGGCTCATGGCTGCTGAAGCGCAAACGGGTGAGGACCGGTTCCCCTTATTCAAGATGGAAGGGGGGGCCTATGCTGCTTTGGTCGGGGTTGATGTGGCGTTAAAGGAACCATCCATGCCGGTGGATTTCGTTCTGTTCCCGGCCAAGGGCGGGCCACCTTACAGGATCAGGGCAGATTTGAAAATAAAAGACGGGGCTTCGGGAGCCAAACGGACCCAGAACCTTTCACTCCCAACCGGGATGGTGGACCTTTCCCAGAAGAGGGTAAAACAGGTGCAAAAGGACAACAGGAATCTGGGGGATATCCTTGCCACCAGAAGCCGCGAGAGGTACTGGAAGGAAGGGTTCCTTTTGCCGCTGCAGGGCCGCATTACGACCAGGTTCGGCACAGGAAGAGTGTTGAACGGCAAGCCGCGCTCCTCTCACAGCGGTGTGGATATCTCAGGGAAAAAAGGGAAACCGGTAAAGGCATCCAACAGCGGGAAAGTCCTTCTGGCGGACGATTTTTATCTTTCAGGAAAAACGGTGGTAGTGGATCACGGTTGGGGTGTGTCAACCCTCTACGCACACCTGGACAGGATCGATGTCCAGGAAGGACAGGAAATGAACAGGGGTCAGGTCCTGGGCACTGTGGGGACCACCGGCCGCTCCACCGGTCCGCACCTTCACTTCGGGGCGTTCATTCGTGGATCGAAGATTGATCCTCTGCTGCTTGTTGAAGTAACAAAGCAGTTAAGTACCCGGTAATCAGTAACCGGAATCCAATGGCCCTTGCCTGCCACGGTGAAGTCCGGAGGGCGAAGACGGGTCATCGCGAACTATTACCCATGTGAAGCGATCCCAGTTAATATGAAGTCGAATTGTTTTAACGCAGAGTAGGCGAAGGAGCCAGAGAAAGGCCTGAATCCTGGTTGAGGCACACTTGCTATTAAGTCGACGTTTTTTCACCACTGAGTTTATTGAGGACACTGAGAAAGGCTTGAGCCTGTGGAAAAGAACGGTTCTCTTGAATTCGATAAATTTGATATCTGGAATTTCTGGTAATATTAATGTAGAGTTTGTCGGTTCGGGGCGTGGCGCAGCCTGGTAGCGCACCTGCTTTGGGAGCAGGGGGTCGGAGGTTCAAATCCTCTCGCCCCGACCAATATTTGCCTCAACCGAGCGAGAGAACCGCGGTCGGGAAAATATTGCAAGCAAAATGGCTGCACCATTTTGCGCGCCCGTAGCTCAGCTGGATAGAGCAGCGGACTTCTAATCCGCAGGTCACAGGTTCGAATCCTGTCGGGCGTGCCAATGCAAAAAAAAGCCTCCTCAATTTTGAGGGGGCCTTTTTTTGCATCTGCCCTCCAGTATGAGAACCATGTTGCGAGAACAGAGATTGCGTCGATGGTGGGTCTATATAGTTCCCAAAGGTGAGAACTTCTATGTTGGGATCACCACAGACCCACCAAATCGACTCAGACAACACAGTAGTCCCACTTCCTTCTACGTCAAGGGTCCCCTTGAAAGAGACCAGGCCATTCGTTTAGAGAAAAAACTGAAAAAATGCACGAGACTGGAGAAGTGGGCCCTCATTAGAGAGTTCTCGCAACAAGAGTGAGCCTGTCCCCCGTAGTCCTGACCTTGTCGAAGGACGAAGGGGGGAATCCTGCTTGTCACGTCGTAGCTGTAAGCGAAGACGGATCGGGCGTGCCACAAATAAAAGGCTATCCATTGTTTGGTGGAGAGACTTATTATTTGTGAGCACCTTGAGCAAGCCGTGATCCTGTCTGATGGCGCGTCGAATGGGTGCCATGCAGGCCACTATGCGAAAAGCGAAAGCCACGAGCAGCGTCGAATGGCCCTGCCTGCCCTGAGCGTGTCGAAGGGAGCAAGTCCCCGATAAAATGAGTGACGCGTCGAAGGGCGCCTGGATGGTAGCTTAGGTTACCCCTTTTCCCTATTCTGGAGTGGGGAGTGGAGTTGGTTTGGGGGCTAGAGATTCAATCCATCGGCCTGTACCCTAGGGCGCTTCTCTCGCGGTGTCGACCGCATATATAATTCATATTATCCTGAAAAATATTCTCTCGCGTGTTTGGAGGGGGGTTGATCCCCCCTCATACCCCTAAACTGCCTAGGATGCCCTCTATGGCACCTTCTCCTCTAAATCTGTAAAGGAGGAGGGTGGGGTTGGGGCCCGCAGGGACGCATTGGTGGACTTTTTGCGATCCCATCAACAATTAGTGTATACTGTATCTATTCGCTATGGATATGCATATATCTATTAAGTGATTGATATATTTGAATATTTATATATATTTTCTATTCATAGTGCCCTGGGCATGAGCCAGGCAACAGTATCTCGACTTATTAACTCTATAGGCAGCAGGGTCTTGAGGCTGGGGCGTGGAAAAGCAACTCTATATGCTATTGCCAGAGACGCAAGAGGCGATGGCCACGAATTTCCTGTATTCCGGGTAACTGAAACCGGAGATGTTGAACCTGTTGGTACTCTGCTTACAGTCCAGGGAAACCAGTATTGGTGGGCTCCAGTAGGCGCCAAAGGTGAACTGTTTAATCACTTGCCCTGGTTCATACAGGACATGCGTCCAGATGGTTTCATGGGGCGGGCATTTGCTCAAAGAGTCGGGCCGCAATTAAGGATTCCTGATCGATTGCAGTATTGGACAGATGAACACGTACTGGCAGCCCTTTCAACAAGGGGTGAAGATTTGATGGGAAATATTATTGTGGGCCAGGAATCGTTGGGGCGATATCTCGAAATGACGCGGCAGCCATGCGAGGCGATAAATGCGAATGAACGTTTAGAGACATATCCACGATTAGTAGAATCTGCATTGAAAGGGGATCCGCCAGGATCATCCGCTGCCGGGGAACAGCCGAAATTTGCCGCACTGATCCGAAACAATGGCGAGCTTAGACATGTACTTGTCAAGTTCTCTTCTTTGATCGCTACCCCAGTTGGCAGAAGATGGGCGGATTTGATCGTATGTGAACATCTTGCTCTCAATCTTATAAGTGAACGAGGAATTGATTCTGCCCCCAGTCAACTTCTTGAGACAGAAGACAGATACCTTTTGGAGGTAACCCGGTTTGATCGTCAAGGAAGATTTGGTCGACTCCCGATGTTATCTCTTTTTTCCATCGACGCCGAGTTTTTCGGGCACCTGGACAATTGGATCGCTGCTGCGTCCAGGCTAGAGAGCAGTGCGATGCTCTCTCGGGATGATGCTGCTGATCTACGGTGGCTGTCACTGTTTAGCAGTCTTATCGCGAACTCAGATCAGCATTTTGGAAATGTCTCATTGATAACGGAAGATGGAAGGAGACGTTTTTCTCTGGCACCTGCTTACGACATTCTTCCAATGCTATATAGACCTCAGGAAGATGATGTCCCAGGGAGACCATTTAAGCCGGGCATTGACATGGCTTCCGGAGCTTTAGACTTGTTTCCGGATGCCCTTGATTGGGCGATCAGATTTTGGGAAGAAGCTGCCGGAGACACTCGGATCACGGAAGGTTTTAGAGGGATCTGCAGGGAAAACCTGGTGGCTGTGCGCAACCTGGCTGGTGGTCCGCAACTTCTTTCATCGCGTTAGCGAGCCAATACTTCAACATAAGCTATGTTTTTCTTCGGGTAGTTGAGCAAAAATACGTTTAGAGAAAAAGCTTAAAAGGCTCACCAGGCAAAAGAAGTGCCCCCTCAAGAATGAAAAGCTTGTTGCGGCACCGTGGTGAAACCATCTTTCCGGAGAGGCAGTAGGGGTTATGACCGCCTAGTTTAGACTGGACTGGGATCGGCTCTATGAGGCATATTGCCAGATGACTCTTGATAGTTTCATGGGGATTCTAAATGTCATCCCACTTTAATGCGCAGCAATTTTGGTCCGCTTGGCCGGCAAAAGAAATTATAATGAATATCAAAAAGCCTGGCTGGCACATACAATAGTTAATTCGAATCCAAACTATGCAGAATAACAAAAAAAATATCATTTTGACCGGATTCATGGCAACCGGGAAGACCTCCGTTGGCAGGACCCTGGCGTCTCATCTCGGCTATGATTTTGTGGATACCGACCATCTGATCGAAGCAAAGACAGGCATGACAATTGCTGAATTTTTCCAGGAAAAAGGCGAGGCGGCTTTCCGAAAAATGGAGGCGGATCTTGCCCGGGAGCTCGCGGATAAAAGCGGCATGGTCATTGCCACCGGTGGCCGATTCATGCTGGATGGTGACAACGCAGCCGTACTGGGCAAAAGCGGCCGGGTATTCTGTCTGGTGGCGACACCAGAGGAGATCCTCAAGCGGGCCGAGAGCGATCACCATGTTCGCCCGTTGCTTCAGGTACCCAACCCTCTTGAGCATATCGTCGAACTCCTGCAGCAGCGAAGGAAGGGATACAGTAAGTTTGCCCAATTTGTCACCTCTGAAAAAAACCCGGAAACCGTTGCCGAAGATCTTGTGGGGATTATAGCAGGAGGGCCAGATGTCCGTCTGCCTATTGCGGCCCATAGCGATCGCTATGATTTTATTGTCGGTGGCGGACTGCTGCCGTTTATCTCCCAGTTAGCCGGAATTGATGGCCCCATTGCTATCATAACGGATGATACCGTTGGTCCTTTGTATGCGCAGAGCTGCGGTATTGTCGATGTCGTGGTCACCATGCCGCCCGGCAGGAAGAATAAAACCCTGGCAACAGCCCAGGCGATTTACGAACAGTTGCTTCAAGCGGATTTCGACCGTAGTGGAACGGTCATTGCGCTTGGCGGAACCGTGATCAGTGAGCTTGCCGGATTTATAGCGGCCACATACATGCGGGGGGTCGATTGTGTGCAGTGTCCCACCAGCCTGTTGGCTATGGTCGACACCAGTATCGGCGGTAAAACCGGGATTGATATGCCCAATGCGAAGAATCTGATCGGCGCTTTCAAACAACCGAAATCTGTGATCGCCGATATCGCTACGCTGCAAAGCCTGTCACCCAGGGCGTTTGCGTCTGGGATGGCGGAGGTTATCAAGCACAGCCTCATAGCTGATTCAGATCTGCTCCAGAAGATCGAATCGGGAAGCTGGATCCAGACATCGGGGAAGATTGGGCAGCAGGCTTTGGAGCTTCAGGCGCTGGTTGCCCAGGCCATTCAGGTCAAAATCAATATCGTTCAGGAAGATCCTTATGATCAGGGGCGAAGGGCGGTGCTGAATTTCGGACACACTTTCGCAAACGCCATTGAACGCCTCAGCCATCACAGCGTCAATCATGGTGAAGCCGTGGCCATGGGGATGGTTGCTGCCGCCAACCTTTCCGTAAAATTGGGTTACTGCCCTGAAGAACTGGAGAACAGGGTCGAGTCTGTCCTGGTGGCCTCTGGCTTACCGATCCGAATCCCCAATGACCTGGTTCCGAAACAGCTGCTCCAGGCCATGGGAAGCGACAAAAAGAAGAAGGCCGGAAGGCTGCGCTATGTGCTGCTCAAGGATGTCGGCGATGTGTTTGTGACCGATCAGGTCCCTGAAGAAACCATACTGGACACTTTTGCAGCATTGAAATCCTGAATATCGTGGATATCCACGGCGAATGCGTTGACGAGGTCTTCGAACCCCTTTTCATAAAGGTTTCCCCCTGACCATGGCTCTTGGTGTTGTACATGTCGAACTGAGTGAACGGTCCTATTCCATATATATCGGGGACGAGGCCTGGGAACTGCTCGAAGAAAATTTGCGCGGATGGAATCCGGCCGGGAAGGCCATGGTGGTGACTGACGAACGGGTTAACTCTATCTATGGTCATCGCATCGAAAAGCTGGCAGGAGCCTTGGAGTCAACCGCCACCGTCGTCGTACCCGAGGGAGAGAAGAGCAAATCCTTCGGTCACCTGGAAGACCTCTGCAGGAAAATGGCAGGTGCCGGACTGGACAGGGGTTCCCTGGTCGTTGCCCTGGGCGGTGGAGTCGTGGGAGATCTCGCGGGTTTGGCTGCCTCCCTTTACCTTCGGGGCGTGTCCGTCATCCAGGTTCCCACGACACTTCTTTCCATGGTGGACAGCAGCACCGGGGGGAAAACCGGAATAAACCTTCCCGAAGGTAAGAATCAAGTAGGGACCTTCCATCAGCCCCAGGCAGTATACGCCAACACCGATGTCCTCAGGACCCTGGAATCCAGGGATTGGTACTCGGGCATGGCAGAGATAGTGAAAATTTCCCTCACCCTGGACCCGGAACTCTTCGCTTATCTCGAAAAGTTGAATGATCTCGGTCCTGAAGGGGGCGTTGATATACCGTTCATAGTGGAGACGGCCTGCCGCCGAAAAGCGGAGGTGATATCCATTGATGAAAAAGAGGCCGGTCCCCGACTTGTTCTCAATTTTGGCCACACCCTCGCCCACGCCCTCGAGTCGTCCCTGGGGCTTGGTGAGATCCGTCACGGTGAGGCTGTGGCTATCGGCATGAGAGGCGCTCTTTCCCTTTCAAAACAGATGTGCGGACTTGATGAGGGGCAGTACAGAAGAGCCATGGCGGTGATTGAAAAGATCCCCGTTCCTGACAACAGGTATGATCAAAACCTGGAGCGGTTTTTAACCCGTGACAAAAAAAGAATTGGCGGGCGCGTCAGGTGCATACTCCTGGAAGATATCGGCCGCTGTCACGTAACTTCACTTGATGATCCAGGGGACCTTGTAAAAGCGCTGGCATCACCCTGAACCCCTGTCTGTCAGGCTCACTGATGGTTTGAGATGCTTTCGGTATGAAAGCTGGTGCAAACGCCGGGATGGGAAATCGGGGCAGTTATTCCTTCCCCTGCAGAAAGGAGAGGCGGCGGGCAGATTCCATAAGAGCGGGTAGAAGCTCTGACTGCTTTTCAGGTGTCAGGCGCTGGGCCGGGCCGCCAAGATGGATCGCATAGCTCGCATTGGACTCGTTATCAAAGATCGGTGCTGCTATGGAAATGGCGCTTTGCACAACCTCACCCTCACTGATGGCATACCCTTTAAGGCGCACCGAATCCAACTCCTGTTCCAGTTCCTTCCTGTTGGTGATGGTCCTCGATGTGTATTTTTTCAAATCCTGATCTTTAAAAAATCGCTCTCTTATGTTTTCAGGGGCCCAGGCCAGCAGTACTTTTCCCGGTGCCCCCGCATGGAGCGGCAGGGGTTCACCCTCACTTACAGAGTAACGGAGGGAGGCAGGACCGATCCTCTGGATCACACAGAAACGGTTCATTCCTTCCCGCATGAAGATGGCCGCTGATTCCCCGGTTATGGAAACGAGTTCCTCAAGGACGGACCCGGCAGTGCTGAGCAGGCTGTGGGTTTTTTCGTAGATCTTGCCCAGGATCATGACTCTGGGGCCCAGTTCGTAGGTGGCACGCGACGTCTTCACCAGGAACCCCTGGGCGCTGAGTGTACCGCACAACCGCATGATACGGCTCTTGTACAGTCCGGTCATTTCACTAAGGGCCTTAAGAGACAGTTCCGGCTCGCTTGCGGAAAAGCAGTTGAGGATGGTCAGAGCCTTGGCGACGGTGTCTACCTGACGATCCGATTCCCTGACTGGATTCCGGGCCTTTTCAGTCACACTTGGCCCTTTGAAGCAGTCTACTCATGCGCCCCGGTAAGGTGCGGCCAAGCCTGGACTCGAGGAAGCCCACAGCGCCGCAAAGGGCGTCCAGATCGACCCCCGTATCCACCCCCATGGATTCGAACATGTTCACCGCATCCTCCGCAGGAACGTTTCCCGCAGCTCCCTCCACGAAAGGACAGCCCCCAAGACCGCCGGCTGCGACGTCAAAGATGCGAACGCCGGCTTCGTAACCGGCGAACATGTTGGCTAGCCCAAGACCGGTTGTATCGTGAAGGTGAAGGGATACATGGACATCCGGGAGTTCCATGGCGGCGCGTTGGGCGAGGCTGCTCACGGAATAAGGTGATGCCATTCCGGTGGTATCTGCCAGATTGACTTCCGAAGCCCCGGCCTGGGTCATGCGGATTATGCCGCGGATGACAGTGTCCGGTTTAACGGTTCCTTCATAAACACAGCCGAAACTGCACTGAAAGCCAGCTCTTACCTGCACACCTTCCCCGTCGGCCAGGGCGATAAGCCGGGTCATGGAGTCCAGGGCCTCGACAGCCGACATCCCGGCGTTCTTGCGGCTGTGGGTGTCGCTGGCGGAAACGGACATGCTCAGATGTTTTAAGCCGCAGGCCAGGGCCCGCTCCAGCCCCTTTTCGTTAAGGACCAGTGCTGTTAGCACAGTTCCTTTTGTTTCTCCGATATGCCGGATCAGTTCGTCTGTGTCGGCCATCTGGGGCACTATCCTGGGATGGACGAAGGAACCCACCTGGATCCGCCTGATGCCTGATTCTTCCAGAAGGTGGAACAGTTGCAGTTTCTCTTCGAGACTGAAGATCTCGGACTCCATCTGGAGACCGTCCCGCAGTGCCTCGTCTTCGAGGAGCAGTTCCGGGGCTTGTCTCTTTTTATTATTGTCACCGGGTATCACAGTGACTGGCCTCTCAAAAGGAGACCAGGACCTTGAACCGGTCCGGTGCGTTGAAGTTCTTTATGGCATGATCCAGGTCATCAAGTCCTATGAAGTCTGAGATAAGAGGGCTGAGATCAATTCGCCCGCTCCGCAAAAGCTCAAGGACACCTGGAAATTCGTCGGTGTAGATCATGGAACCCCTGATAGTAAGCTCCTTGCGGACGATCTGGGTAGTGGAGACAGGGTGCTCATTGCCTGGAAGACCCTGCAGTGCTATTCGTCCCCCCGGGGCGGCAAGTCCAATGGCATCCGAAAGGCCCGACGGCGCGCCGCTGGTCTCATAGATCAGGTGGAAGGATGCCGGATCCGGCTTTTTATCACCCCCGACCCGAAAGGCGCTGTCGGCCCCCATTTTCTCCGCCAGCGACAGGTGCTCGTTCAGAAGGTCCAGAACGGTCACATTAGCTCCGTTGAGTTTGGCGAGCAGGAGCGTCATAAGGCCGATGACCCCGGCGCCGATGATAAGGACCCGGTCCCCCTCGGCCGGGGGCATCACCTTCACGCCGTGAGCAGCCACGGCCAGCGGTTCCGTAAGCGCGGCGGTCCGGTCATCAAGACCCTCCGGGACCGGCCAGGCATATCTGGCCGGGACCTTGACATACTGGGCGAACACGCCGTTAACGTCGATCCCGAGACGCACCTTTCCAGAGCAGATGTTATCCATCCCGGCAATGCAAAGATCACAATCCCAGCAGGCGAAGTTGGGCTGGATCACGACCCTCTGTCCCACAGTCACATTCGATACCCCGGGACCGACCTCTGTGACGGTCCCCATCCCCTCATGGCCAGGTACTACGGGGAGGGGAACGCCGAACTTTCCGTGATACAGCGAGTAGTCCGAACCGCAGACGCCAGCTAAGGTTACGGCGATGATAACCTCTCCAGAATCCGGTACGGGATCTGGCAGGTCACGAATAGCCAGCTTTGCTGACTGGTCAAGCACTGCTGCTCTCATAATGTTTCTCCGTGAAAGCTGATGGTATTCTTCCCGGGCTTTATTAATTCAGGCAGGCCCCCTTGATAACGGAAGTCAATTAAGTGACTGCGCCAGTGACATTATCATATTTTTCCATGCGGTAGACAAGTCGTTCACCTGGTACATGTCTTTTTATCCTGGCGGCGGGAAAATGGGAGTGGCCGCCGGAAATACATTGACAGGATGATCGGGAGGAATATGTGATAATAATAGTACCACGTCCCCTTCAGTAGGACAATAAGGCTTTCACGCCCGAAATCCGAGACTGGTTTTGATGGGCCTCCGGTTGGTGTGTTCGCGGGGCGGTTTTTGCCGTCGGCGGGCACCTGGAGGTTCAAACAGCGACCCGATGCCGCCCATCCGTCCCACAAACCCCACCGGAGGGGTCTCATCGCCGGATTTCGGGTATGGTTCCCCCCTGCCTGCGGCAGGCAGGCCTGCCCGCCGCTTTCTGGTCACGCCGCCGGCGTGATGACGCCATAAGGACGCCAATCTTGACAGGGTCGCAAAAAGTCCGTTATCGGCTTTTTGCTCAACGGAAAGCGAAAAGTGTCATTTTCCCTTTCCTCACGGATCGAACACACAGCCGCGTCCAGGTCCGCCTCGATCGTGAACGGCATCCTCTCACTCTCGCGGTAGTTGAACACGCTCGCCCGGTACGCCGCGCCGTCCGAACGAAACGCCCCAATGCCCTTGCCCGCGGGCATCCGGGCACAGCACATCTTGAGAAACTGAAGGTTCCGCGCCCGGGACTGTCGTTGCCCTCGCGAAACTCGTGCGGCACCCACAATGCGGATGTATTTTCTGCCGCAGAACATGCCGAAAAAAAGTATATAGGAACGACAACAGCTTACTTCCTCATCCTCAACCTCGTGAAGCTGCTCCCCCCCTCTCTTTCTGGACGCATCACTACATACAGTCTCAAGCACGGGGTGGTCATGCTGCCCATCATCCCAGTGGGTGTTTTTCTCGGAGCATGGATGACTCACATCACGCGGCAGCGGCACTATTCCTGTTCATATATGCTATCCTTTTAACAACTTCCGGGTTGCTGATAATAAAGGCGTTCTACGCGGGACCATGACAGCACGGTGAAAACAGGTCATTGATCCTCTGTCGATGAATAGGGCACATGCAGCAACAACCCGTGTTAACCGCATTATCCGAAATGAAATATCGTTTGACAAAAACTTCGATGCCTTTTATTTTAATATTAAACATTGTGTTCTACTGAGTAGGATGCGATAGGTAGAAATCCAATTCTGTCCCCATAAAATCGAATTTGTCTCGGTGCTGCATGGCATTTTGACGACAAGGTATTTGACTGATTTTGACAGTGGCCGGGATCCGGCATGGATGACCGGGACCCCCGTGGGCCTCTCTCATTACCGTGTAAATGGTTAAAGGAGGAAGAGATGGAAGGTATATTAAGGAAGATGACGAAGTTCACGTGCCTCGTGGCGGTAGCCGCGCTTGTACTCGTACCGGCAGCTGCCATGGCGGCGACCACGATCAAACTGGCCCACGTGGATCCGGCCGAGTGGCAGTCCTCTAAAAAGGGCGCCGCCAGTTTGATTTTCAAGAATATAGTAGAAGGCGAGAGCGACATGAAGGTCGAGCTCTTCCCGGCCAAGGCCCTCGGCGATGAAAACTCCCTGGTGCAGCAGGCCCAGGAAGGCACCCTTCAAATGGCTCTGGTTTCAGGCGCCATGGCGAAGGTCTGCAAAGCTGCGGACGTCCTCAACATTCCCTACACCTTTCCATCGGCACCCGTCGCCTGGGATGTGATGGATGGTCCCTTCGGCAAGGAACTTGGCGAATTCTGCCTGAAGAAGTCGGGTCTGCGCACTCTCGCTTATGGTGAAACCGGATACCGCAACTTCACCAACGGCAAGCGGGAGATCAGGACTCCCGCGGACATGAAGGGCCTGAAGTTCCGTGTTCAGCCCATCCCTCTGTACGTGGAGATGGTCAAAGGTCTGGGTGGCGAGCCGGCACCCATCGCCTGGTCAGAGCTTCCCAACGCCCTGGCAACCGGCGTTGTTGATGGCCAGGAAAACCCCGTCGGCGTCATCTACAACAATCAGCTTCACAAACTGCAGAAGTACATGACCCTCGATGGTCACGTTTACGCTGTCGATTTCTTCCTCATCAACGATGAATTTTTCCAGTCCCTCTCTGACAAGGACAAGGCCCTTATCAAGAAGGCCGCGCGCACTGCCGGGCTCATGGGGCGTGCCATTCAGCAGTTCAACACCGCTGAAGGTGTGACCAAGGTCGTTGCTGAAGGGATGCAGGTCTATTCACCCTCAGCGGCTGATCTGAAGAAATTTAAAGCTGCCGCTCAGCCGGCTGTGGTCAAGTGGCTGCGCGGAGAGCTGGGCAACGATGCCGGCTGGATCGATAAGCTGGACAAGGCGGTCGCCGAAGCGTCAAAAAACCAGTAGCCCCTTTCATACAGAAAAGCTTCCCCGGGTGGAAATCCCGCCCGGGGATGTCTTGTTATAACCTTCCGGGAGTCAATCCCGGGCTGACATAAAGAGTTTAAAAGGTGGAACATGTACCGGTCAACTATTCAAAAAATGTCCCGTTTTTACACGGGCCTGTGTGCCGGCGGTGCATCCCTTTCCATGATGGCGCTCTTCGCCATCATCCTTTTCAATTCGCTGCGCCGATACACCTTCGGCAAGTCCCTTGAGTGGGGTGAGGAGCTGCCCACCTTAATTGCCGTCTACGGTTTCATGTTCGGGGCGGCCTACGCGTACATGCGGGATCGCCACATCCGTTTCACCATCCTGGTTGGTTTCTTGTCTCGTTCAGCCACTGAGAAGCTTTACATGTTGGTGGATCTCATCATGGTGGGGATAGGCGGCCTCATGGCCTGGTCCGGCTGGCAGTTCGTCCTCAAGCGGGGCGGCATGGAAGCGTCCGCTCTCATCGGCCTGGCCAAAGACCTGAGGGCAGTCACCAGTTGGGACTGGACGATCTGGCTGGGTCATTACTACCCTTACCAGGCAGCCATGATCCTCGGCGGAGTGATGCTGTCTGTCGCGGCCCTGTTAAAACTATTGGGACGTTGGAACGACAGGGCGTGGGTGGTTGTTGAACCGGATGCCCCACCGGCGGCCCAACCGGTGGACAGTTAGATCATGATCTATATTATCCTGTTGGCTGGTCTGGTCATCGGTCTGCCAGTGGCCTTTTCCATCCTGGCTGCCCTTTTCTACTTCATGGCGGTTAGTGACTTCCCCTATAGTATGCGGATCGTTGCCACCCAGATGTACGGCGGTATGCAATCCTTTCCGCTGCTGGCGATCCCGTTGTTCATCCTCGCTGGTGAGCTCATGAACGAATCGGGGATCACAAGCCGCATCATTGATTTTACCACCTTGCTGGTGGGGCGGTTCCGTGCCGGTCTTGCGCTGGTCAATATCTGGGCCTCGGTGATATTTGCCGGGCTGTCCGGGTCCGCTGTGGCAGACACTTCCGCCATCGGCCGGATCTTTATCCCGGAGATGGAAAAGCGCGGCTATCCCCGGGATTTTTCAGCCGCGGTCACCGCCGCGTCTTCTGTTATCGGTCCCATCATCCCCCCGAGTATTCCGGTTATTATCTATGCCCTCACCGTGACCGGTGTCTCGGTGCCCGGGCTTTTCCTGGGGGGGATCGCCCCCGGTCTGCTGCTGGCCACCCTCCTGTCCATTTACGTCATGATATTTGCCGGGCATTTTGAGACGCCCGCACCGCAAACAACTAAGGCCTCCAGGATCAAGACCCTGATGCAGGGAATCATCCCCCTCTTTATGCCGGTATTCGTCGTCGGCAGTATTCTTATGGGGGTGGTTACCCCCACAGAAGCGGCCTGTTTTGCCGTCGCCTACGCTCTTGTGGTGGGTATTTTTGTGTTCCGCGAACTTAAGATAAAAAAACTGCCGGAGATCTTTGGCCGCTCCATGCGTGACACTGCCACGATCATGGTGGTCATCGGTGCTGTATCAGCCGCGAACTGGCTCATGACCTATAACCGGATTCCCAATATGATCACCGATTTCGCTATTACATTCATGACCGCCAAATGGATGTTCCTCATCTCCTCCATGATCCTGTTCCTCATTGTCGGCCTATTCCTGGAAGGTATCGCCGCCATGCTGGTGCTGGTGCCCATCCTGCACCCCATCGCCGTATCCATGGGGGTTGATCCGACCCATTACGGCATCCTGGTGGTCTTTAACCTGATGATCGGCCTGATCACGCCACCCATGGGTCTGTGCCTTTTCGTCGTGGATTCTGTTGCTAATGTGGGACTGGGACGTCTGATCCGTCAGATCTGGCCGTTTTTCCTGGTGGAACTGTTGGCGCTTATCATTATTACGTTTGTCCCGGCGACGGTGACCTGGATACCGAGGTTATTCGGGTTCTGATAAAACTTATCCGAGTGAGCAGAAAACAGCGTTTCGAGACGCTGCTTGAATGACAGGTTCATCCAATAAAAGAGTGCCTGTTTTCCACGGGTTCACGCTACAGGAAAGGCCCTTCACCTCCGGGAGTCCTGGCCGTGACTGGCCTCTGTTCTCCGGCGAAGCGCGAAGCGTAGCTTGATAAGAGATCCGCGAAGCCGAGCGCCTTGATCAGAGAAAACCCCCGGTGTCGGCCAGGTATCAGGTACTCATTGTAACTAATGAACCGAAGAACCGCATAGGGAGGTTTTCGTGAAGAATCCGGTTTCCCATCAACTGGTAAAATACCTGGAGCACCGCGAAGTAAAACACATATTCGGCCTTTGCGGACACACCAACATAGCGGTCCTCGCCGCAATGGAAAAAAGCTCCATACGGTTCATCAATGTCCGTCACGAGCAGGTTGCCGCTCACGCCGCAGATGGTTACGCCAGGGCCACCGGGAAGGCCGCCGTGCTCCTGACCCACCTGGGGCCGGGGCTCACCAACGCCGTGACGGGAGTTGCCAACGCCGCGCTTGACTGCATCCCCATGGTGGTCATCGCCGGGGATGTTCCAAGCCACTACTATGGAAAGCATCCCCACCAGGAGGTGAACCTCCACTCCGACGGCAGTCAGTGCGAGATTTACCGCCCCTTCTGCAAGAGGGTGTGGCGGGTGGAGCGGCCGGAACACCTGCCGGAGATAATGGAGAGGGCTTTTACCCTTGCCGAAAGCGGCCAGCCTGGCCCTGTCCTTGTGGACGTGCCCATGGATATTTTTTCAAAGGAGATCGACGCAGCCCTCTTCGACCGGGTGAAGGGCAATGTGAAGGCCCTCACCAGGCCGTCCCTCGATGAAGAGACGGCAAGGGAGATCGTCCGACATCTTGGCCAGGCGAAGCGTCCCGTACTTTACGTGGGGGGCGGGATCGTACTGGCCGGTGCGGCCCCTGAGCTGCGCGCTTTCGTGGATCACATGCAGATCCCGGTGTCCCACAGCCTCATGGGCAAGGGCGCCCTGCCCGACGACCACCCCATGACCCTGGGCATGACCGGTTTCTGGGGAACGCAGTACACCAACGACTCGTGCCGGAACGCCGACTGGATCATGGCTCTGGGAGCCCGGTTCAAGGAAGCGGATTCGAGCTCCTGGTACCCGGAGTACACCTTCGACATACCGAAAACAAAACTGATCCACATCGACATCGAACCCACCGAGATAGGAAGGAACTACCCTGTCCGGATAGGCGCCGTCGCGGACCTCAAGATGGCCCTGCCGGTCCTGACCCGTGCCGCGCTGGAACTGTTCCCGGACGGGATCCGGAGGCCGGAACTCGCCGGGGAGATCGCCGTGCAGAGGGAACAGTTCAAGGCGCGCAACGTCCAGATGGAGCAAAGTGACGCCTTCCCCATGATGCCGGAACGGATTCTGGCCGAACTGAGGGAGGTTCTTCCGCGGGACGCCGTCATCACAACCGATGTGGGGTGGAACAAGAACGGTGTGGGACAGCAGTTCCCCATATACGAACCGGGTAGCATCCAGATCACCGGCGGCCTTGCCACCATGGGGTTCGGTGCCCCGGCAGCCATCGGCGCGAAGCTCGCCCGACCGGACAAGGTCGTAGTGGCGCTGGTGGGCGATGGCGGGTTCGGCCAGAATCCGGCCATGCTGGCCACCGCCAGGGCCGAAGGTATCGCCGCGGTGTGGATCATCATGAACAACGACGCCTTCGGGACCATCGCGGGCCTGGAAAAGGCCCACTTTGGCACAACTTTCGGCACCGTTTTTAACAAGGACGGGAAATCCACCTCCCCCGATTACGCCGCCCTGGCCCGGGCCTACGGGGTGGAGGGGATCAGGATCGAGTCGGCTGACGGGTTCAAGCCCGCTCTGGAACAGGCCATCAGGGCCAACGCTCCCGTGGTCATGGACGTCCCCATGATCAATAACCCGACACCCACCACCGGGCATTGGAATATTCTGGACATCTACTCACCGGATGAGGACATCTCCCACGTCAGCACCGACAGTTGATCCGTCGCCTCACCCTGCCGGTTGGAAACTCAGCAGCATGCGGACAGATGAAACAGCGGAAAAACCAGGGGTATTTAGCTCTTCCTTATAATGCGTATCTTAGTGGTTTCACACTTGAGCAAGGTTCCTGTAGAAGCCGTTGAAAGCATTAACACAGAGTTACGCAAAGGCGGCCCGCTGGTAGGCCGCTCGTCCCGCAGGGTTACGCAGAGTAAGGGAAACTCAGGCGTATGCCGTAAAGGTCCTTAAGAGCATCGACCACGGAGGCATCACGCCTCTGGCGTGACAGGCTTCGGATGCGGAGGAAGGCTGAAAGCAGGGTTTTTGGCCGACTGGCGCCAGGCTGCTGAAAGGCGGTCTCACACAGACACAGAGAAGATCTGTATCCTGGGTCCCGGGGACATGGTGGTCGTACCCCCCGACGAGCCGCACACCGTGCAGCCGTTGACCCCCCGTTTGCGGCTGGTCGATTCCTTTACACCGCTGCGCACAGAGTTTCTGTAACGTCCCGACGAGGTGCGGCGTTCCGGAGCGGGGAACTAGCGGGCCTCCCCCATGAGCCGGGAAATGTCCCCGGTGGCGGCCAGGAGTTTTTCGATCATCCCGGGCAGGTTCTCTTCCGAGAACCGCTGCACCGGGCCCACGAGGGAAAGCACGGCGGGAACCTTCTTCTCGAAATCGAAGACCGGGGCGGCGATGGCCGCCACACCCGGTTCCCTTTCCTCGCGGCTGAGGCTGTAGCCGCGTTCCAGTATGGCGCGGCACTCACCCTTGAGCCATGCAGCGTCGGTGATGGTTGCCGGTGTGATGGCCTCGAGCTTGCTGCCCAGGACCCTGTTGCGAAAGTCGGCGGGGGCGTGGGCCAGGAGGACCCGGCCGGTGGCCGTAGCGTAAAGTTCCATGAAGTCGCCTTCATTGATCGCGAAAAAGAGCCTGGAAGGTCCATACTCCCTTGCCAGGCAGATGGAGCGTTCACCTTCGAGAGCAAAAAGCGCCGCCGATTCTCCGGAGGCAGCGGCAAGCTCCTCCATGATGGGACGGGAGATGGAGACCAGGGTGTTGGTCCTCTCGTAGACCTTGCCCAGGACAAGAAGCTTCGGTCCGAGCCTGTAGCTGGAGAAGGATGTGCGAACGAGGTAACCGCAGTCCAGCAGGGTCGTACAAAGTCGATGAACCCTGCTTTTGTAAAGCCCGGTTTTTTCACAGAGCTGCTTTAAAGTCTGCTCCGGTTCTCCGGTCGTGAAGCACTCGAGGATCTCAAGAGCTCTCACCACCGTGTCGACCTTGGGAACTGCAGGGCGGGTATCCCCGACCAGGTCACTATTTCTCACCTTTTCCATCGTACCCCCTTGCAGCGCCCATCAGGGAAATAAGGCATCATGCAGGCTGATTTTCGGAGCGGCCTCAAAGTTTAATCGTTCTTCCTGTTAGGATTATCCTATTATATGAAATTCATGGTCATTTGGCATCACTTACGCATTGACATAGGATAATCTTTGCTTCATATTATATAGATTCTGACTGGCAGAACGATAGACCTATTATTGAACATAGCTGAGTGCCGTGAATTATGGGAGGCTTCCATACTGCGGCGGTGCTATTATTACCGATTATCGGAGCGAGTGCCTTATCCTTTAAACTCGCGTTCAGGAATACTTTATTCAGATCTCAGGGGGTGTTATGAAAAAAATACTCGTTTTGAACGGAATAAACCTCAACATGTTCGGCAAAAGGGATCCAACCCAGTACGGAACGATCACCCTTGCCCAGATAGACGAAGACCTGAAGGCCCTGGGCAGGGAGCTGGGCTTTGAAGTGGAGTGCTTCCAGACCAACTGCGAGGGGGAGATGGCTTCCAGGATTAACGAGGCTCATGGCGACGGGACCGTCGCGGTGCTGATCAACGCCGGAGCCTGGACGCATTACAGCTACGGCATAGCCGACGCCCTGGGCATCCTTGAGGTGCCGGTCATTGAGGTGCATATGTCCCACGTTCACAGCAGGGAGAAGTTCCGGCATCATTCCGTGTTTTCGCCGGTGGTCAAAGGGTCGATCAGTGGTTTGGGAGTTGACAGCTACAGACTGGCCCTGAGGGCTGCGGTCAACCTGGTTAAGTAGCCGGCAGTGTCAGGGGGGCAGCCTGGTGAGCTTTTCTGATCACACCCACGGTAGGCACGGGAGATTCTGATACTGGACCAATTTCGGGGCAAGGAGGCAGCATTGGAGATCAAAGTCATCAACACATTCAAGGATGCCGAGCAGATATGGCTGGGTCTCGAAAAGGAAGGTTTGCGAAGGAAAGTTTTTCGCGCGGTCGATCACGCCCAGCTGGGGGCGGAGCAGATCGTGGCCGGGATCACCATCTTCGAACCGGGCGAGCGCTGCGCGGCCCACTCCCATCCAGGTTCCGAGGAGATCAACTTCGTGGTCAAGGGGGGAGGTATCGCCTACGATCTGGACAATAATAAGGAAACCAGGTTCAAGCAGTACGATTACATGTGGATCCCGGATGGAGTCGAGCACGTCCATTACAACGATTCGGAAGAACCTCTCTGGCTCTTGTGGGCTTACGCTCCTCCGGGACAGCTGCCCATGAAATAGATATTCTGAGTTTCGCCGGATTCACGAATGGATCTGAAAAGGTCAGCATGCAAGGAGAGTTGACATGGCAAGACCGATCACAGACGGGGAAAGACAGTACGCCCAGGATCTTTTCGCCAGGGCCCGGGCCGCTATGAAGGCCGTCGAGAGTTACGACCAGAAGACCGTGGACCGGCTTTGCCAGGCCGTGGGCTGGGCAACGGCCAACGAGGAGACTTTTACGCGGATAGCACAGATGGGTGTGGACGAGAGCGGCATCGGGGATAAGGCGGGCCGGGCAGCCAAGCGCTTCAAGATCATGGGGATCCTGCGCGATACCCTGAGACAGAAGAGCATGGGCGTTATCGAGGAGGACCCTGAAAAGGGTCTTGTGAAGTACGCCAAACCGGCAGGTGTCATCGCCGCCTTGGTACCCACCACCAACCCCGAGCTGACCCCTCCGGGAGTCGGGATCTACGCCTTGAAGTGCAGGGATGCTGTGATCTTCTCCCCCCATCCCAGGAGCCGAAAGACTACTATGGAGATGGTCCGGGTCATGCGGGAGACGCTCAAAAAACACGGTGCTCCCGAGGACCTTTTCCAGTGTGCTGAGAAACCCAGTATCCCCCTGGCCCAGGAGCTAATGTCCATATGCGACCTGACCGTCGCCACCGGCGGCATGGCCATGGTCAGGGCTGCCTACAGTTCCGGAAAACCATCTTACGGCGTGGGGGCCGGCAACTCCACCATGGTCGTCGACGAAACTGCAAATATTGAAGAGGCGGCGCTTAACACCCGCCTCAGCAAAACCTCCGATTTCGGGTCCGGGTGCTCGGCGGACGGAAATCTTCTGGTAGAGGCCTCCATATACGACGCCTTTCTCGCCCGGCTTCAGGCTGAGGGCGGTTATCTTGCCTCCGAGGAGGAAAAGGCGAAGCTCGAGGCGATCATGTGGGACGGGGAGGGAAACAGGACCGTGGACACGGTGGCACGCTCCGCCATGGAGATGGCTACGGCTGCCGGGTTCTCCATCCCCGAGGACCGGACCTTCATTATTGTCAAAGAGGATCATATCGGGAAGGAATACCGCTTCTCAAGCGAGAAACTCACCACCGTCCTGGCTATTTTCAAATACAGCGGTTTCGACAATGTGCTGGAAATGGTCAAACAGATCTACGAGGTGGGCGGCAAGGGCCACTCCTGCGGGATCTACTCCTTCGACGATGATCACATCCACCGGCTGGCCATGGTGGCCCCCGTGAGCAGAATCATGGTGCGCCAGCCCCAGTCCAAGGCCAACGCCGGTTCGTTTAACAACGGTATGCCCATGACCTCCAGTCTCGGGTGCGGGGTATGGGGCGGCAACATAACCAACGAGAACATCCACCTCAAACACTATTTGAATGTTACCTGGGTTGCCCGGCCAATCCCGGAGGACAGGCCCTCGGAAGAGGATCTCTTCGGAGAGTTCTACAATACGGAAACTCTCTAGCCCGCATTATTCATGATGCAAATGAGATATCAGCTAACTGTGTGGCAATTAAAGATAAATGGGAATGGCGCTATAAG
>JARGFZ010000016.1 GCA_029210965.1 bacterium
TCACCCCCACCTCGGTCCTCCCCCCTCAATAGGGGGAGGAAGAATTAGGAAGATGACTATTTTATGCTCGCAATGACGCCCGCCTGTGGCTGAGGTCCCAGGTTTCAATTTTCAGATTTTTCTCCCACTCCCCCTCTCCTCATCGCCCCCTCTGTATTTTCACCCCGTCAGAAGCCTGTCACGCCAGCGGCGTGATGTCGCCGCGTCACCGTATCCCATGGTTTTCTGGCTCCTGGCTCCTGGATTCTGGCTCCTAAAATAAACAAGGCCCGCTTTCGCGGGCCCATGATCTTCCTTTAGACATTGGGCTTTGGGCTTTGGACTCCTGAAAAACAGGGGTCCATTGAGAGCCCTGTTTTTCAGGTCCCCATATCCCATGAATTCAGATACTTCACCTGCTCATCCGTCAGAACATCGATCGTCGCTCCCTCGGACGCAAGCTTGAGCCGGGCGATCTCATGATCCATAACGACGGGAACGGGGTAGACCTTTTTCTCCAGGTTCTTCGCCTCTTTCACCATATGCTCGGCAGAGAGGGCCTGGTTGGCAAAGCTCATGTCCATGACGCTTGAGGGGTGTCCCTCGGCGGCCGCCAGGTTGATCAGCCTCCCCTCCGCAAGGACGTAAACCCTTATACCGCTGCCCAGGGCATGCTCCACGACAAAGGGTCTGATCTCTCTCTTGCTCTGGGTGATCTCCTCGAGACCTTCCAGATCCAGCTCCACGTTGAAGTGTCCGGAGTTGGACACGATGGCCCCGTCGTTCATCGCGGCGAAGTGTTCCTTGCGAATGACATGAATATTCCCCGTAACGGTACAGAAAAAATCGCCTAGCGGGGCGGCCTGCTCCATAGGCATAACGGCAAAACCGTCCATGAGGGCCTCGAGGGCGCGCACCGGGTCGATCTCGGTTACGATCACCCGGGCCCCCATTCCCTGAGCACGCATGGCAAGGCCTCGACCGCACCAGCCGTAACCGACGACAACGAAGTTTGATCCGGCTACAAGCCGGTTTGTAGCTCTGATAATGCCGTCAATAGTGCTCTGACCAGTGCCGTACCTGTTGTCAAAAAGATGCTTGGTGTCGGCGTCGTTCACGGCAACGATGGGGTACTTAAGTACGCCGTCCTTGGCCATGGCCTGAAGTCTGATAACCCCGGTTGTCGTTTCCTCGGTCCCCCCAATGATGTGTTCAAGGAGGTCGGTGCGCTCCGAATGGATCACTGAGACAAGGTCCGCCCCATCGTCCATGGTGAGTTGAGGCTTTGTATCCAGAACAGCCTCTATGTGGGAGTAGTATGTCTCGTTGTCCTCACCCTTGATGGCAAAAACAGGGATCTTATCGTGCTGGACCAGGGAGGCGGCAACGTCGTCCTGTGTACTCAGCGGGTTGGATGCGCAAAGGCACACCTCGGCCCCGCCAGCCTTGAGGGTTTTCATCAGCTGTGCCGTTTCGGTTGTCACATGAAGACAGGCAGCGATCCTGACTCCCTCAAGAGGGCGCTCTTTTTTGAAGCGTTCTTCTATTTGAGCCAGAACAGGCATATTCTGGGCTGCCCATTCGATCCTCAGTTTTCCGCTGTTCGCCAGACTCAGGTCCTTGATATCATATTTCATAATATTTCTATGCCTCCACCGCTGACTTGAGATCCTCAACCCTGTCGGTCCGCTCCCAGGTGAACTCAGGTTCCTCCCGCCCGAAGTGGCCATAAGCAGCGGTCTTGGTGTAGATGGGCCGGAGAAGGTCGAGAGCTTCAATAATTTGTCTGGGCTGAAGGGGGAACACCTCGCGGACAGCCTTGGCAATGCGATCCGGTGAGACCTTCGCGGTCTTGAAGGAGTTGATCATCACCGACACCGGATCGGCCACCCCGATAGCATAGGCCAACTGCACTTCACACTTTTCAGCAAGTCCAGCCGCAACGATATTCTTGGCAATGTACCTGGCCATGTAGGAAGCGGACCGGTCTACCTTGGAGGGGTCCTTGCCGGAGAAACAACCGCCGCCGTGGCTTCCCTGACCACCGTAGGTGTCAACAATGATCTTGCGGCCAGTAAGGCCGGTATCACCCAAGGGACCGCCCGTCACGAACCTGCCAGTGGGATTGATGAGATATCTGGTTTTGTCATCGAGCATTTCGGCTGGCAGTGTTGTCCTGACAACCTCCTCGATAATCCCTTCCTGAATCTGCTGTTGTGTCGCTTCAGGCGTATGCTGGGATGCGATAACCACCGTATCGATGCGAATGGGGGTATCATCCCTATACTCGACGGAGACTTGGGATTTACCGTCGGGTCTGAGAAAATCCAGGGTCTTATCCTTGCGGACCTGGGTAAGCTTCTTTGTCAACATGTGGGCGTGCACGATAGGCATAGGCATCAGGACGTCGGTATCGGTACAGGCATAACCGAACATAAGCCCCTGGTCACCAGCTCCTCCGGGATCGACACCCATTGCGATATCCGGGGACTGCTTGTGAATGGAAGTCAGTACCCCGCACGACTCCCAATCGAACCCCATGTCCGAACTGTCGTAGCCAATATCCTTTATCACCGCGCGGGCCACTTCCGGAATTTCCACATAGACGTTCGTTGTGATCTCACCGGCGATGACTACAAGTCCGGTGGTGGCCATGGTTTCACAGGCTACCCGGCATCCGGGATCGTCCTTGATGATAGCATCGAGAATGGCATCGGAGATCTGGTCGCAGACCTTATCCGGGTGCCCCTCTGTCACCGACTCGGAGGTGAACAGAAAATCGGTCATACTCATGGTTTAACTCCCTTCAGAAGTATAATTGCGTAACGTTAACATTAACCTTAATGTGTAACAGAATCGTTTGTAGACTTCAAGAGGGAAGGTTTGTCGGGTAATACAGTTATTTGAAGGGTAAATAAAGAAGGATGGAGGATGAAGTATGCGTTATTTTCCCTTCATTCCTCCTACCACCTTCGTCCTTCCTCCTTCAGTTCTAACCATTTTCCCCAAATCCGCTCAGTACAAGATCTTTAAGAGCTTTGATCGCATTTTCCTCATCGGAGCCTTCGATCTCTATAACGACAGTTTCACCTTTTGCGGCGGCCAAGGTCAAAATGCCCATGATGCTCTTGCCGTTGACCCTGTTTTTTCCTTTGCCGAGCCAGACCTCACTGGCAAATCGGGAAGCCACCTCCACAAACTTGCCGGCTGCTCTTGCGTGAAGGCCCAGTTTGTTGTTTATAACCAGCTCTATCCTGACCATGGAATCCTCATATTCGTGCCCAGGAAGCCCAGAAGGGTTCCGAGGGTGACCAGTAAAGCGAAGATCGCAGGTGCCCGCCACTGCCTGCGAAACATGATGAAAGCTACGCCGAAGATAATAAACGAGATACCAGGTGTCCGGGTACCGAAGGCCGCCATTCCCAGAACAAAACCGAGGAGGGGCGTAGCCATGCGCTCCATGTTCCTGGAAAACACTTTACCGTTTAGAGCCGAAGCCCCCTCAAGGGGAGAGTGGGCGTTCAGATAACCGCGGTTCAGATAAGTCCACCTGTTTCTAAGGTGAACGGTGTTGTAGATCAGAATAAACACGACAGGGGCCGCAGCCATCCAGAAAAAGGATAGAGCGACACAGAGCAGCACGGTAACCGGCAGCAGCGTGGCCCAGTAGTAACTGTCGCCCATCGCTCCCAGTGGCCCCATCAGGCTGTTTCGTGCCTTTACGCTTTCCTCACCCTTCCCCTCCTCCTCGAGCCTTGAAACCACACCCAGGACGTAAGGTGACATATAGGGGTTGGTGTTGAAATAGCCCAGGTGACGATGACATGCATCCTTGAAACCATCCCCGGACACTTTTCTGAGCCATGGGAGGAGAGTGTAGAAGAATCCCAGACCCTGCATACGAGGGAAATTCCACGATCCCTGTATGGACAGGGAACGAATGAACAGACTAAGACGAGAATGAAAGGTGAAATTCAAGGCATGGCCTTCCAGAGACCGATGCCTGCACCCAGAGCAAGTCCCAGGGTGAAACCTTTCCACCCCTTACGCGCTGTCCGATCTGATCCAAGACCGGCAAGACCTATGAAAAACGGAACCATGGCCACGATGCTCAACCTTTCCGGCAGGTACTCAACGCTTTTTAAAAGCGCGTTGAAAAAAGGAACCAGGATTGCCCCCGTCAGGAGAAATGAAACACCATGAAACAAGCCGGCCCTGAGAGCCGACAGAACGTGCTGGAGCTGTACGAAATCCGTGTGGCCTAGCCTGAGGTACACCATGGCCCTGTGAAAAGCCCTCTCATTGCTGCGCCGCCACCGGATATTTACAGCACGGTCCAGAAATACTGTCGGCATTCCCAAAAGGACAGCTATACCGACAACTTCCATCGAGCCACGAGGTCCTTCATATATGCCGATAAGAAGCACACTTATGAGTGAGGGGAAAAGGGGGTGGTAAGGAATGAAGGATCCAGCCGGGAGGGAATCAAGGAAAAGGAGTTCGTAGATCAACCCCACAACGGCACCTTCCACAGGGCACCCGAGGGCCACACCCATAATCAACGCAGACACCATGGGGCGAGACAGCTGGAACTGACCAAAGGCGTTGCGGTCAACACTGAGAATACCAGCTATAAACGCCGAAAGGATGATCTTTGCCAGGACTCCCGTCATTCGGAACCGTCTGGCCCTTCAAGGCAGCAGGCAAGATCAAAGCGAATTCCATCAGGAACCTCCCTGGCCTCAACAGCGATCCCTTTACGAACAAGGCGCTTAACCGCTTCCAGATCCTTGTTGTTAAGGTATACGGAAGGGGTGACCTCGGTCCCGCCTTTTATGTTATGGAGGTTGCCGATGTTAATACTGTCAAGGTCCACCCCACCCTCAAGAACCGAAAGGACATCATCAAGACCAGCAAAGAGAAGCAGTATATTGGAATCGTCTGAGCTCTTCAGCAGAGAACCAAGTTCTCCCGGGGGAACGACCTTAAGATCTATATGATCAGGGACTATGAGCTGCATCAACCGGCACCTGTCCTTCTCCAGGCATACGGTATCGCTCACAACAACGATCAAGTCGGCCTTAACATGAGGTGTCCAGCCCTCAACAACCTGACCGTGCAGCAACCTGTCATCTACCCTGGCCAGTACGACAGGCACCAGTCAGTTTCCCTCCAGGTACTCGGTGGCCACCTTGATATACTCCCGGCCGTAATCCCCGAGGGCCAAAGCAGCTTCACGAAGGGTAAGATCAGCCCCCAGGCTGCGGAGCTTGGTCAGCATCGGCAGGTTCACACCCGTTACAACCTCGATATCCTTTGGGCCCAGGAAGGACAGACTTATGTTCGACGGTGTGCCGCCAAACATGTCGACCAGAAGGATAACTCCCTTGTCCCCCTTCACCGCCTCTATGGCACCCGCGATCCGGCCTCTTGTCTCCTCCACATCATCCCCTGCCTGCACTGATATCGATGTTATCTCTCTGGCTTCACCAGTGATCATGCTGCAGGTATCAAGCAAAGCTTCTCCCAGACTGCCGTGTGTAACGATCACGATCCCGATTTGGCTTTTCATGTTTTTCATCCCTCCGGTAGGTCACGATGCCGAACCTGGACCCATAAGGGGCCACTATCTTTAAAATATTGCGACATTCTTTCAACAATTGCAACGGACCTGTGTCTTCCCCCCGTGCATCCGATGGCTACAGTCAGATATCCCCTCCCCTCGCTCAGGTATCTTGGAAGAAGGTATTCCAGAAAAGATTTCAGGTGTTCAAGGAACTCGCCAGTGCCTTCCGCATGCTCCACAAAAGAGCTCACCTCCGGATCCCTGCCATCCCGGTATCTGAGCTCCTCCACAAAAAACGGGTTGACCAGGAACCTCACGTCAAGAACAATGTCGGCTTCTTTGGGAAGACCGTTTTTGAAACCAAAGGAGACGAAAGACAGGAGCATCTTTTCTCTGCTGCCGGAGATACCGAATCGGTCAGCCGCGAACTTGCGGAGATCATGATAACCCAGGTCAGAGGTGTCCAGGTGGATGTCGGCTATCTCCCTGAGAGGTTCTAAAAGCTGTCTCTCTCTTAAAAGGGCCTCAACGAGAGGAAGGGAAGGGGCTAATGGGTGCACGCGCCGGGTCTCACTAAACCTTTTTTGCAGAGCATCCAGAGAAGCCTCCAGGAAAACCACTTGAATATTATAACCGGAATCCTTGAGGTTTCGGATTGCATGAGGGTAACTGGCAACCGAGTCGCCGCCCCTGATATCCATCACCATGGCAGCTTTGCCAATAGAGGACCCGCTGGATGCAATGAGATGAACAAAAGAGGGCAGAAGATCTACAGGCAGGTTGTCCACTGTGTAATATCCAATATCCTCCAGAGCCCTGAGCACGGTGGTTTTCCCGGAACCTGAATAGCCGGATATGATCAACAGTCCCGATCCAGTCACTCCATGGACTCCAAATCTGGCTTTCCTATATCCCGGGGTCTCTCGGACAGCCTCTTATGGAGGGTACTATCAAACTCCCGGGCAGCATTAAAACCCATGCGCTGCAGGAGGTGATTGCGGGCAGCAACCTCTATGATCATTGTGATGTCACGTGCGGGCCTGACCGGAACTTTCAGGTACGGGATCTCCAGACCGAGTATGGAGTAGGTGAGTTCATCGAGGCCGAGACGCTCCACATTGAGGCCCTCCAGCCAGTCAACAAGCTCAACCACAAGCTCGATTTTCTTGTTTTGACGAATGGAAGACACACCGAAAAGATCCTTGATATTTATGATCCCGAGTCCGCGAATTTCCATGTGGTATTTGATAAGATCGGCGGCGCTGCCGAATATTGCGTCTTGAACTTTTCGTCTGATGACGACAACATCGTCACCCACGAGTCTGTGACCACGTTCAACGAGTCCGAGAGCGCACTCACTTTTCCCTATTCCGCTCTTCCCTAGGAGAAGAAGACCCACACCATAAACATCTACAAGACAACCGTGCACGGAGGTTTCCGGTGCCAGGACATCTTCCAGGTATGTTGAAACCCGGCGGATAAGGGACGAAGTGACCTCAGGACTCCGGAGAAGGGGTACTTTATGGAGATCGCACAAGCCTGATAATGATAGGGGCGCTTCAAGGTTTTTAGCGATAATAAGGCAGGATACGCCGGCAGAGCATAGCTGGTCCAGACGCTCGTCAGCCAGATTTTTGTCGAGGATTTTAAGATAGGAAAGTTCGGTTGCCCCCAGGATCTGGACTCTATCCCTGTGCAGCTGGTCAAGGTAACCCGCAAGGGCCAAGCCGGGTTTCTGAATACGCGAAACCCGGATAGCCCTGTCCATGCCCTCTTCACCGGCAAGGATCTCAAGATCAAGATCCTCATGCAAGTGTTCGTAAAGGTAGCGGACAGGAATATTGATCATCTGTCCCGGCGGGCGATCAGTGCCGCTGGTCCTCCTCTTCTATGGCATGGTAGAGAGTGACCCTGTCATCTGACTCGAGAAGGGATTCCCGGCATTCGGGGCTTTTGACGAGGCGCGAGATCCTGGCCAGTGTTTTGAGGTGAAGCCCGGCAGAGTCCTCCGGCGCAACAAGAAGGAAAATCAGGTTAACCGGGCCACCATCGTAAGAATCGAAATCGACCCCCTCCGGCGAACGACCGAAGACAAGGAGAATCTCGTTAAGCCCGCTGAGTCGCCCGTGGGGTATTGCCACACCGTGACCTATACCTGTGCTGCCCAACATCTCTCGATCCAGGAGAATACTTACGAGCGCCTCAGGATCGTCGATTTTCCCGGACTCCTTGAGATGGGCGACCATCTCTTTGATGACACCCTCTCTGGTGGAGGCATGAAGCCGTGAAAGCACATCACTTTCTGCAAGATAATCTAGTAATTTCATATTATGCTACCACACTACTCCTGAACCTGGGGCTCTATCAAACCAAAAAGACCATCGTCTCGAACATAAATAACGTTGAGCTGATTCGTCTGCGAATTGTTGAAAAGGAGAAAATTCTTGTTCATGAGCTCCATCTGCATGATAGCCTCATCAACGCTGATAGGCTTCAAAATGATCTCCTTGCGCTTTATTACGTCTGACTTGGGGGTCTCGACATCACTCTCCGGGAACACTGAATGGCTGGCCCGGAACTCACGCACGGCTTCTCTGTCACCGTGGCGGCCGATCTTCTCCCTGTACTTTTTGACCTGACGATCCAGTTTATCGAGGACCAGATCGATAGAAGAATACATGTCGTTGGTCTCTTCTTTGCCCTTGATGACGATCCCGTTGGCATGGACTGTAACCTTTGCGATATGTCTGTATTTTTCCACATGGAGAACAACTTGAGCGTTTACCGGCTCCATAAGCGGTTTAAGTACCTTTTCAAGTTTTTCGGTGGCGTAATCTCTCAGGGGATCACTTTGCTCCATGTGTTTGAATGAAACCTCTATTTGCATGGCTATTGAACCTCCCTCCAAAAGCTATTAACGTAATCACATTAAAAACTCTAAGTCAACCCGGCGGAACCGCCAGGTAACCTTGTCGCCTCCGCAGCATAATTTACGGACAGAGAATAAATCTGGGGAAAAACACCGTTAAATTATTAATTTCAGCAATATCTCGTCAAAGCGATGGCTACACTATCAATACTACATTATTTTATCACGATTCCGGACGAGGGTGTTAAAAACCGCATCCAGGATCCTAACAAGGTTCTTTGACAGGATCCTGGATCAGGTGATCTTTTTTCTCCTGGAAGACGGCAGAATTTTCATTGCCTCCCTGTATTTGGCTACTGTTCTCCTTGCAATGTCGATCCCCTCAAGTTTCAGCATCTGTGAGATGGCCTGATCACTGAGAGGTTTCCCCGTGTCCTCAGCTCCAATTATATCCCGGATCTTGGCCCTCACACTTTCGGAAGCCATCATCTCCCCCGAAAGCGTCTGAATACCAGGGTTAAAAAAGAACTTGAGCTCGAACAGGCCGTGGGGGCAGTGAACATATTTCTGGGTCGTAACCCGGCTGACTGTGGATTCATGGACCCCGATGTCATCAGCGACATCACGCAGTACCATGGGTTTCAGGTATCGAATGTCTCGTTCAAAAAAGTCCAGCTGCTTTTCGAGGATACTTTTGGTAACACGGTATATCGTACGCTGACGCTGATCTATGCTCTTGATCAGCCACGCTGCCGAGCGTATTTTTTCCAACAGGAACTCCTTGTCCTCAGCCTTCATGGATGAACCATGTTTTAAAAGCTCCCTGTAAAAACCGTTTATCCTCAGCTTGGGCAATCCATCATCGTTCAGCGTGATGGTCCACTCATCTCCCATCTTGAACAGGAAGACATCGGGAGTCACGTAAACGGACTCCGTTCCACCGAAAGGTCTTCCCGGCTTGGGTTCCAGCTCCCTGAGAAGATCCATGGCCTGTAGAACTTCCGATCGCGCTATTCCCATCTGGTGAACGATCGCGTCCACATCCCCCTTTGCAACATCCTCCAGATGTTCCCTGATGATTTCCTCCACAAAGGGACCTTCAAAATCGAGCATCTTTATCTGGATGAGCAGGCACTCAACGAGATCTCTTGCACCCACTCCCGGGGGATCGAACTCCTGGACAACACCAAGAGCTTTGAGACCCACAGCCTCGATTTCGGGACCACGGGGGCCCAGAATTTCATCAAGAGGTGTTTCAAGATAGCCGTTGTCATCGAGGTTCCCGATGATGACCTCGGCAGCCCTTGTTTCCATCTCAGTGAGCCGCGTCATTCGGAGCTGCCACAGAAGATGCTCCTGAAGTGTGTCAGGACTCGTGACCATCGCCTCGAAGGACGGATGTTCCTGATCCTCTCGAGCCTGGTATGGGAGACTCTGGCTGGATTCCATGTAGGATTCCCACTCACCAATATCCTTTGGAATGGTAAGGGTGTTTATTTCATCTTCCCTGTCGCTCTTATTGTCAGCAGGAGTGTTCGGATCCTCAGGTTGGTCTATGGAAAACTCGGACTCGTTCTCCGGGGGCCCATATTCGTCAAGCACCGGGTTTTCAAGAATTTCCTGGCGCACGATCTCTGTCAACTCCATCCTCGACAACTGGAGCAGCCGAATCGCCTGCTGCAGTTGGGGAGTCATCACCAACTGCTGTTGTTGTTTCATCTGTAGTTGGGCTTTAAGATCCAACGCGATACCTCATGACTGCCGTTATTCGTGAACAGTGAACGATGAACAGATAATCGTCATCTGATGAATATTTTCCGATTTTCTCCTGCGTTGTGCGTTCTACATTCTGCTCTTACAGACTGAACCCCTCCCCGAGGTACACCTTCCGGGCTCTCTCGCTGCTTATTATCGCTTCGGGAGGTCCCTCCTCAAGGATCATCCCGGCAGCCAGTATATAGGCCCTGTCGGTGATCCCCAATGTCTCACGAACGTTGTGGTCCGTTATCAAGATTCCCAGCCCCCTCTCCCTAAGATCCCTTATGAGCTTCTGAAGTTCGAGGACCGTAATAGGATCAATTCCGGCGAAAGGTTCGTCCAGCAACAGGTAGGCCGGTTCGGGGATAAGAGCTCTGGCTATCTCGGCCCTCCGTCGTTCGCCACCCGACAGGGAACCGCCCAGCGTGCCGCCGAGGTGGGTGATACCCATGGACTCTTTCAGTTCCAGCAACCGCGCCGCCCTGTCAGTTTTTGTGATACCCACAGCTTCCATTACTGCAAGGAGGTTGTCGTCCACCGACAGACCTCTGAAAATTGATGGCTCCTGGGGTAGGTAGCCGATTCCAGCCCGGGCCCTGCGGTGGATCGGCCATCCGGTTATATCCTTCTCATTGAGCAGGACCGAGCCTCCACTGGGCCGGATAAGACCGGAGATCATATAGAAAGTGGTTGTCTTTCCTGCTCCGTTAGGGCCGAGCAATCCGACAACTTCACCAGGGGACAGGCTGATAGAGACATCCTTGACCACCGTTTTGCTGCGGTAGGATTTTTCCAGATTCCTGGCGGCCAAAGAGGAGGTCATCAGGGTCAATCCCCGTATGCCTTGAAAAAGGCCCTGACAGGACCGGAAAAAGAGGCTGTCCCTTTTGCAATGGAATAGACGATCTTTTCCGCTTCGATCGTGGTTTCCTCCCTGGTAAGACGAGGAAGACCTGTCAGCACTAAATTCCCCGTCTCAAGATCGAACACAGCCATCTGAGACTCTGCCATGTCGTTCCCCCTTGTCATGACAACCCTGCCGGATGCCTCTCCGGACAGGATCTTTGAAGGGTCGGCTGCATCAGCCTTAACGTTGAGAAGATCACAGGTCAGAACCATTTCGGCCATGCGAACCTCGACTTCACCTTCGAACAGGATATCCCCCGTTTTTTCCTGTATCTGCAGGCTATTGGAACGAACAGTCACACCCTCGGCCGATGCACCCCATGCCCCCGTCGCCAGACACATGATCAGGACCGCAACCGCACACCCCGCCGTATATCTCAGAGACCTCAAGGCCTGTCACTCCTTTCATCCCAGGTAGTCCGTACACCACCAGCAACTATCACCGTCCCGGATTTCACTGTATACCTTACCGTATCCCCCAGAACTTTCAGCGGTCCGCGCTCAAGCTGAACCCCGTTGTCAGCCAGCATCAAGGCACTCCTACCATCCCACCTCAATTTCGGTGTTTTGAACCGGGACCCCAAGCCGCTTGTCACGACCACATGCCCCTCAAGATGAAGGATCAACCTTTCAGGTTCATATCGGCCTTTGTCGCTCACAACATTGACACTCTCCCTGCCGTCTGAGATCATTTTGGCAGATACTTTCTCAAGGATCACGTCACCTTGCCCGTCGTAGAAGGCTTTACCACCCTGGATCTCCCACCGGCCGTTGTCTGTTTCCTGGAGGACCTTGAATCCAGTCATCTCCACATCTGAAACGGCTCCGGCCAGCTGCGGAATAAGCAGGAACAGACAGAGAATCGCTGCCGGCAGATCACCCTCGAAACAGCTTTTCCTCCGGGGTATCATTGGATTAGATTAACACATGTACAAATAGAATGAAAAGAAAATGGCTTGATTGTTGCATGGGAAGCGATTGCTGGCCTTGAAAGAGAAATAAGATCCTTAAAGCAGGGGGCCGCCCTTCGATCCCGCCTGCGGCGGGACTCAGGGCGGGCAGGTAGCGCTTCTCCCATGCGCTGCCTCAAAGGGCCTCTGTTAAAATCCAATTTTGAAAGTATTTTTTGTAACGAATCACTGCGAAACTCTACTTTATAGCTTCTATCGCTTTTACAGGAACCGTACTTTTCCCCCGGAGCGCCGTTTCCCAGCCTGTCACGCCAACGGCGTGATTTCTCCGTTTCAGGGCCAATGAGGTTAGTTCTTTCCCCGATACACCGATACTCCCATACCCCGATTCGGTTCTTCCCTAGGGAATGTAGCGGGCTATGAGCCCTTCCAAAAGACCCTTTGCCTGAAGGATAAAAAATATAAGTTCCCGGGCCGCCCCATTTCCACCGGGAGCCCCTGTCACCAGGTCAGACCGCTGGCGCACTTCCTCAGCAGCATCCGATGGAGAACAGCCAAGACCCACCGACATCATGACTGGCAGATCTACAACATCATCCCCCATATAAGCGATGTGGGAGGCCCCAAAGCCTGTACTCTCCATAAGTTCATCAAGGGCCAGATGTTTGTTCTTTATCCCCTGAAAAAGCAGTTCAATACCGAGCTCCTCACAGCGTCTTTGAACCATAGGACTCTTGCGGCCGGTGATGATGGCTACGGTAAGTCCAGCCCTGAATGCCATTTTAGTGGCATGCCCATCCCTGACGTTGAAGGATTTGAGTTCCTCACCTGACGAAGTGTAGCTGATCTTTCCGTCGGTAAGCACACCGTCAACATCAAAGACGATAAGTTTTATTTTTTTTGCCGCTTCAATAATGGATGGGGATTGTTCTTTCATTGAGTTGTGGCCTTCTCCATTGCATAATGCAGTGTAAAGTGCAGTGTGTAAAGTGCAGAGAACCGGAATGACCCCAACCTGCGGTTGCCGTTCGACAAACTCACGGTTTTGAGCCTGCAGAAGGAAAGTTCCAGGTTTCGGGTTTCAGGTTCCAGGTTGTTCGCCGCGTCCCCGCGTCAGGCGGTTTATCTTTGCTTCCTCGCTCTCCGCCCTGCCCTTCCTTTGGACACTGGACTTTGGACCCTGGACTGTTCCAACCGCCCTCCGCCCTTCGCCCTATGCAATGCCCGCCTTAAGCATGTCGTGCATATGGATGACTCCCACAACAACGTTCTCACTGTCCACGATGACCAGGCTCATGATCTTGTTGCTCTCCATCATCTGAAGAGCTTTGGCGGCCAGGGCATCGGCGTGAATTACTTTGGGGGAGGGTGTCATGACCTGGCCGGCAGTGAGGGAAAGTGGATCAGACCGATTTTCAAGGCACCGCCTGAGATCTCCGTCGGTGATAATACCAAGAAGCCTGTCGTCGCCGTCCAGAACAGTTGTAAAACCGAGTTGCTTCGAGGTGATCTCGAAAAGAGCCTCCCGCATGATCGTTCCAGGATCCACCCTGGGGATCTCGTCACCCACATGCATGATCTCGGATACAGTCAGCAGACGCCTGCCCAGGGCTCCTATCGGGTGAAAGAAAGCAAAGTCGTCCTCAGTGAATCCGCGTGCCTCCAGCAAAGCAACGGCCAGTGCGTCGCCCAGAGCCATAGTCACCGTTGTACTGGCTGTAGGGGCAAGGTTTAAAGGACACGCCTCCTCTATCACAGAAATATCCAGAACAACATCCGCCCTGGCAGCCAGGGTGGATGAGGCGCCCCCCGTCATGCTGATAACAGGAATGCCCAGCCTTTTTACAGCCGGAAGAAGCCGGATGAGTTCCTGGGTCTCCCCGCTGTTGGAAACGGCGACCAGAACATCCCCCCTTGCCAGCATGCCCAGATCACCGTGTCCCCCTTCAGCGGGGTGCAGAAACAGGGAGGGCGTCCCTGTGCTGGCAAAAGTGGCTGCTATCTTCCTGCAGACAAGACCAGACTTCCCCATTCCGGCGAAGACAACCCTGCCCCTGCAGGTGCAGAGGAGATCCACCGCCACCCCGAATTCTGCGCCCAATCTCAGGCGCAGGGCTTCAAGGGAAGCCTCCTCGATTCGCAGCACCCTCCTCGCGCTTTCGAGAACCTTTTCATGGTCCACATTACAGCTCATTAACCTTCTCCGAACAAGTCCCGATGGATCGTCATGACCTGTCTCAATAGCCCCTCCAACTGATCAAGGGGCCACATGTTCGGACCATCGCAAGGTGCCCGATCGGGATCCGGGTGAACCTCCATAAATATGCCGTCCACACCACATGCAACGGCAGCCCGGCACAGGTGCGGCACATATTGTCTCAGCCCCCCCGAGGACGTTCCGAGGCCTCCTGGAAGCTGGAGGCTGTGAGTGGCATCGTAGATAACCGGGATACCCAGTTCCCTGATCATGGGGAAGGTTCTGAAATCCACCACGAGGTTATTATATCCGAAGGTGGTGCCGCGTTCCGTGATCAAGAGGTTGTTACCCCTGTTTACCTTGCCGGCGATCCCCTTCACATCCCAGGGTGCCAGGAACTGCCCCTTCTTTATGTTGACCGGCTTGCCTGTGTCCGCCGCCGCAATTAACAGATCAGTCTGCCTGCACAAAAATGCAGGGATCTGAACAAGGTCCAGGACCTGGGCCACCCCGGCCATTTGTTCAGCGCTGTGAACGTCAGAGGTGACAGGAACTCCGACCTCCTTGCTTACCGCCGCAAGCACGTCAAGGCCCTCTTCCAGACCTGGCCCCCGGAAAGCCTCTAAAGATGTTCGGTTGGCCTTGTCGAATGAGGCTTTAAAAATGAAGGGGATATCCAGCTTCGAGCAGATCCTGGCGAGGTCTTCGGCAGCCCTGACGGTACTGTCCCTGTCTTCGATCACACAGGGACCGGCGATGAAAACCGGCGGAGCTCCCCCGCCTATCTCCACATTTCCAACTTTCACTTTTGCCATAACGCCGTCCGTCATTTGACAACCTCGCAAAAACTCTCTTCGAGCCATTTTATTATGGGCGGTCATCACGCCTGGGGCGTGCTTGGCGTGCTTGGCCTGACTCCCCCGCCAGTCCCGCCATATGCGGGATCGAAGGAGCTAAATGAATCCGCCCCTACCGCAGGCGTGCCCCCACTCCCATTCCATCCCTAAGTCGCACGCTAAGGGTTCACCCTGTCAGATGGACTTTTTGCGAGTCCATCATCATCTGCTGCCTCCCCTTTTGCTCAAGCTTATGGCTATGAACCCTGCGAACAGGGGGTGAGGCTGCCAGGGCCTGGATTTGAATTCGGGGTGGAACTGGCACCCAACGAACCATGGGTGGTCCGGATGCTCCACCATCTCTACCAGGCGCCCGTCGGGAGAGGTGCCCGAGATCTTCAACCCCTTCTCTTCCAGGGTTTCTTTATATGCAGGGTTGAACTCATACCTGTGGCGGTGCCTTTCCGATATTTCCGAGCATCCGTATTCATCATACGCCCGGGTGCCCTCCTCAAGATTGCACGGGTAGGCCCCCAGCCGCATGGTTCCACCCTTGTCGACAACATCTCTCTGCTCCGGCAGAAGGTCGATGACAGGATGTGGGGTATTTTCGTCAAATTCGGAACTATTGGCCTTTTCCAGCCCGGCCACGGACCGCGCGAACTCTACCACTGCCAACTGCATTCCCAGACAGATCCCGAAATAGGGGATTTTGTTCTCCCGGGCATAGCGGGCGGCGCTGATCTTTCCCTCCGTCCCCCGGTGACCGAATCCTCCGGGAACGAGGATACCATCCACATCGCCGAGAAGCTCTGAAGGCTCCCTTTTTTCCAGCTCCTCGCTATCGACGAACCTCAGGACAACGCTGGCTCTGTTGGCCATACCACCATGGATCAGGGCTTCGTTCAGGCTCTTGTAGGATTCGACCAGACTCACGTACTTGCCAACAACGGCGATGACGACCTCACCCTTCGGGTTTCGCGCTTTCTCGACGATATTATTCCAGACAGCAAGGTCCGGCGTACGCGTCCACATGCGAAGGTGCTCTATGATCTGCTGGTCCAGCCCTTCCTCGTGATAAGCAAGAGGGACCTCGTAGATGCTGTCCACATCCCTGGCAGTGATCACCGCTTCAGGCGTCACGTTACAAAAAAGGGATATTTTGTTCTTGATATCCTGGTCCAGTGCTCTGTCCGTACGACACAACAGTATGTCAGGCTGGATGCCGATCTCCCGCAGTTTCTGCACAGAGTGCTGGGTAGGTTTTGTCTTGAGTTCTCCCGCAGTTTTTATATAAGGCACCAGTGTAAGGTGGATGTAGATCACGTTATCCCTTCCCACATCGGTCTTGAACTGCCGGATGGCCTCTAAAAACGGAAGACTTTCGATGTCACCAACCGTTCCCCCTACCTCACAGATGAGGAGGTCCACATCACCTGCAGCCTGGCATATCCTCGCTTTTATCTCGTCCGTGATATGTGGGATAACCTGGACAGTCCCCCCGAGGTACTCCCCCTGTCTCTCCTTGTTGATGACCGAATCGTACACCCTTCCGGTGGTAAAGTTGCTTCTCCTGGACATGGGGGCATGGGTGAACCGTTCATAGTGCCCGAGATCCAGGTCGGTTTCCGCGCCATCATCGGTGACGAAGACCTCACCATGCTGATATGGGCTCATGGTCCCCGGATCAACGTTGATGTACGGATCCATTTTCTGAAGTGTAACGGTCAACCCTCGCGATTCCATGAGAGCGCCAATGGCGGCTGAGGCCAGCCCTTTTCCCAGAGAAGACACAACACCACCCGTCACGAAGATATATTTGGGCTTCATGGGGCACCCTCACCTGCACCGGGAGCGGGATCCTCCGCCTTCGCTTTCATCTTCTTCATCATATCCTCCACTTTCAACAGGTCCTCGGGGGTGTCCACTCCTATCCCATTGAACTCATTGACCTTCACAACGAGAATGCTCATCCCGTTCTCAAGGGCCCTCAACTGTTCCAGATCCTCCATCTGCTCCAGTTTCCCCGCTGGTAAGGACACGAAGTCCAGAAGGGCCGCCCTGTTGTATGCATAAATACCTATATGTCTCAAGGCTTCATCCGAACCCACTTGCCACCCGTGGGGAATAGCCGATCGGGAAAAGTACAGCGCATATCCATCTTTACCCGTCACAACTTTGACGACATTTCTGTCGGTATAATCCGATTCCGCGTCCAGAGACACGGCCACCGTTGCAATATCGGGAGGATGTATCCTTCCATGGACCTGGATCACTCCATCGATCACTGCCGGATCGATGAGCGGTTCGTCCCCCTGGACATTGACAATGACATCGGCATCCAGGCTGCCTGCCACCTCTCCCAGCCTGTCCGAACCGCTCCTGTGACCGGTCCCGGTCATGACACAATCGCCTCCGAACCCCATGACAGCATCAAGTATGCGCCTGTCGTCGGTGGCGACAACCACCCTGTCAACGGTCCTGGCTTCACATGCTCTTGAATAAACGTGTTCGATCAGCGGTTTCCCCAACAGCTGGGCCAAAGGTTTCCCCGGAAACCTCGTCGAAGCGTACCGTGCAGGTATAACAACAACTGCTTTCAAAACGACACTCAGGAGGACAGCCTGGCCAGGTCCCTGAATCGAAGGCGCATCTGCTCCCTCGATATGGAAACGGTCCCGACCTCACCCACAACCACCCCCGCCGCCACATTAGCGAGACAGGCTCCCTCTTCCATGGACAGACCTGAAGCCAGGGCGAGGGAAAGGGTTGAAATAACAGTATCGCCAGCACCGGTAACATCGTACACCGGCCGGCTGTAGGCTTCAATATGTGAATAATCCTTCTTGCCTGAAAAAAGAGTCATTCCCTGATCACCCCTTGTTATGATCAGGTATTCACATGCCAGCTTCCTGATAATGCGGTGCCCTGCCTCCACAAGGGCTTGCATACTGTCAATGACCAGCCCTGCTCCCGCCGCAGCCTCAAAGAGGTTCGGTGTCAGAACGGTCACACCCTTGTAGATGGAGAACTGGTTGATCTTGGGGTCGACTGCTACAGGGACTGAATATTTTTTTGCCAGATCCACCAGCTCGCGCATGAGTGTGGGGGTTATCACGCCCTTGGCGTAGTCGCTGACAACGACGCACCCGCACTCGCCGAGGAACGATTCGGCCGAGCCGAGGATCATCTCCTCGTCGGATCGTTCCAGGGGCGTTGTGACCTCCTTGTCCACCCGCACCACCTGCTGGTCGTGAGCGATGACCCGCGTCTTCACTGTGGTGGGGCGCCCGGTGCAGGTGACGATACCGCGGACGCCGATATTTTTTTTCTTCAGATCGCTTCTCATCCATCTCCCCATCTGGTCATCACCCAGCACACCGCACACCTCAACCTGACCTCCGAGGCCGAGGATATTGTGAGCCACGTTGGCAGCTCCCCCGAGGCGCAGTGTCTCGCTGGTGACCCCGACGATGGGCACAGGAGCTTCAGGGGAGACTCTGGTCACTCCCCCCCAGATGTATTCGTCGATCATCAGGTCGCCTATGACGAGGACCTTGTTACCTTTCAGCTTTGCTAAAAGTTCGTCGCCTCTTTCAAAAATATTTGTCATTTATCGTCATCCTTTATCTGCTACGGGTCCAGGTTACGATTAACCCATAAACAGGGCCTTGCCCCATAAAATCGCGTAAACGACCACCACAACCGATGCGTTCAAAAGTTCCTTGTTCCTGAAAACCTGGGACCAGTGGAACGTCCCTTTCCTGTAACGCGGGATCCGTAGCAGCGGGAAGAACCGGGGCACCCCCTGGCTATATTCCTCCCACTCCCCGGGGAATATGCCTTTGAGCTTCTCCTCTTCCCACCTGATAGTGAACCAGTATATGCCCCCGAAAAACAAGAGGTACAGGAAGATCAGCCATAATACATTGGTCGTGATCGCAAACCCGGCTCCGAGAAGGAAGCTGCCTACATAGAGTGGATTGCGTGTCAAGCTGTAAGGGCCTGTTACGCTGAGGTTCTGGTTCTTGTGAATGTACCCCGATGACCAGATCCGTATAGCCTCGCCGACCATGATGAGGGAAGCACCCATGAACAGGCTAGCCGCGGCGGGTTTCGCGAAGATCAGGAAAGAGACCCCCAGAATTCCCGAGAGTTTTGTGCGGTGTTTTTTCACCCAATGATGAAACTTTGACAAGTTCATTCTCCAATCTGGGTTTTACACACCACGCCTGAAAGCCTTTACCTCGGATTTCTTACCAAAGACCGCGGCGTGCAAACTACTTAAACACACCTCCCCGGCCAACCGTGAACAGAGACAGGTCATACTGTACCCAAAAGCTTCAAAGAAACCTGTCAGACCCGCATGATGCCGATTTCTAGAACAACTTAATACTATATCTCAACAATACGGTGATGTAAAAGAATACAGCGTACGTCCTTTGCTTTACATCTTTTCGCGTTAAATATCGGGGTGCTGCTTGTCCAGGAAATCCCGGGTTTAAAGTTACAGTCTGAGTCCACTAAAATTCCGACAAGTTGCTCCGGGGGAATGAAGTTGTTATAAGTTTACTCTCTGGTGTTAAAGTTTAGTTTCCTGCGTTTGAGAAACGGCACAGTTAAAGTGCAAATTACATTTGCGATCCAGATTTTCATCAACAGCGAGTCATTATTATGAAAATTACCCAGGTTATGCTTTCAGAGGGATGGGGAGGCGCTGAGAGGCTCTTTGTCGAACTGTGCACCGGCCTTGCCCGGTACGGTCATGATATTCAGGCCATCTGCAGATCCTCCTTTACCAGGGGAGACATGCTCACCGGCATTCCCGGGATCGCATTGGTAAATGTGCCGGCGAGGGGGAACTGGGACCTTCTGTCAGCCAGACAAATAGAAAATTCCATAAGGTCCTTCTCCCCAGAGATTATCCATTCCCACCTCTCCAGAGCCACCTGGATGGCCGGCAGAGCGGGCAAAAAGCTTAACATCCCCGTTGTCACAACCACCCATAATCGCATAAAGCCCAAATACTTTAAAAATGTCGATTACTTTTCGACGATAACTGAAGATCTCAAGCGTTATCTGGTCGGTTTCGGAGTCGATGAGGACAGGGTAAAAACGATACCCAATTTTTCTCGCTTTACCCCGGTCGCCGCCCCCCCTGCCATAGTCAGGGAACCCCCTGTATTTATAAGCTTTGGCAGGTTTGTTCAGAAGAAGGGTTACCGGTATCTGATCGAAGCCTTCGCCAGGTTCTCTTCCGAATGGGCCTCTTCAAAACTGCTCATCGGAGGGAGTGGTCCGCTGGAAGGCACCCTCACCGGTCTCGTCATGGATCTTGGCCTGGGAGATAACGTTGAGTTTACCGGGTGGGTGGAAGATGCCGAGGAGTTTCTCCAGAGGGGGGATATTTTCGTGCTGCCCTCCCTGGATGAACCGTTCGGCATCGTGGTCCTCGAGGCGATGGCGAGGGGAAAACCGATCGTGTCCACCGTCACCAGCGGACCCGCCGAAATACTGGACGATTCGACTGCCTACTTTGCCCGGCCGGGCGATTCTCAGGATCTTTATGAGACCATGCGTACGGCGGCAGAGGATGACACCGGTCGGGCTCTGAAAGCGCAGCGCGCCCTTGACCTTTTCAAGTCGAACTACACCCTTGAAAAGATATTGCCCGTCTTCATGGACTACTACTCCTCCCTGGCGGCCGACATGACCAAGGGGTCGGAAAATCCCAAGACCCCACTGCCATGAGCACACCCCGCAACATACTCATCGTTCGTCTCAGCGCCATAGGCGATGTCGTCATGGCCTCTCCGCTGGTCGAAGCGTTCAAACGCACCTACCCCGACGCTCGGGTTTCATGGCTGGTCGAGGGCGGCTCAAAGCCGGTCCTCGAAGCAAACACGGACCTTGACGAGGTGATCGTCTGGCCGAGGGGGCAATGGAGCCAGGCCCTTAAAAACAGGCACTACCTATATTTTATCCGGCAGTTTTGGTCTTTTGTACGCGATCTGAGAAGAAAAAAGTTTGACCTGGCGGTGGATGCCCAGGGGCTCTTGAAAAGCGGTATCTGGGTCTATCTGTCCGGTGCGGCCTCAAGGATCGGCATAGGATCGAGGGAGGGAAGCCGCTATCTCATGACCCGGGTGGTCGACAGGAAAGACGCCGACAACCGGATCAGTTCCCAATACCGACTTCTTGCCGAGAACATGGGACTGGACATCGGGGAATTCCAGATGACAGTCTCCCTGAGTCCGGAAGCAAAAAAGTACGCCGAGCAGTTCTCCAGTGGGTTATCCTCAGGCTATGCTGTTTTCTGCCCCTTCACCACCAGGCCCCAGAAACACTGGATCGAGGAACGGTGGCGTGAGTTGGCCGACCGTATCATCGACAGGTTCGAGCTGACAGTGGTTCTGCTCGGAGGACCGGATGACAAGGAGGCCGGCGACCTCATCGCGAAACCCGTACACCCCCGCATCCTGAACATGGCCGGGAAAACCACCATTCAGCAGGCAGCCGCTCTGATCAAAAGTTCCTCTCTTCTCATAGGCGTGGACACGGGTCTTACTCACATGGGGTTCGCCCTCGACGCCCCCACAATAGCCCTCTTCGGCGCGACGGCGCCCTATCTGAACACGGAGGGCACATCGGGTACCGTTCTTTACCACCCCATGGAATGTTCCCCCTGCCGGAGAAATCCTACCTGTGAAGGTGATTATACCTGCATGAAGGCGATATCTACCGATGAGGTCGTGCGGACCGCACGAAGCCTCCTGGAGTCGCCGTGAAACGTCCAATACGAATCCTCCATGTCGAAACAGGCAGGAACCTCTACGGGGGCGCTCTTCAGGTCCACTACCTTCTTCGAGGGTTGGCAAATCGTAAAAATGTCGAGAGCACCCTGGTCTGTCCCGAGGGCAGCGCCATAGCCGAAGCGGCCAGGGAATACGTCGATGAGCTTTATACGGTCCCCATGAAAGGTGATCTGGACCTCCTCTTCATCCCCAGGTTAAGGACCATCATCAGGAAGGAGAGCCCGGACATCATCCATCTCCACAGCCGCCGCGGCGCGGACGTCCTGGGCGGGATCGCGGCAAGGCTTTCGGGCACACGGTGCATCATCACGCGAAGGGTGGACAACCCGGAGAACCGGTTGTGGGCCAGCGTGAAATACCGACTCTACCACCACGTGGTCACCATCTCCGAGGGGATCCGCGACGTCCTCATCAGTGAAGGGGTCCCACCGGAGAAGATCACCTGCGTCCACAGCGCCGTCGATGCCGGCCTTTACAACCAGGACTGCGACAGGGAGTGGTTTTACAGAGAGTTCGGGCTGAAGAAAGGATCCCGCGTCTGCGGAACGGTTGCCCAGTTCATCGAGAGGAAGGGACACCGTTTCCTGCTCGCTGCCGTTCCGGAGATCCTGAAGAAAGTTCCGAAGGCCCGGTTCCTGTTCTTTGGAAAGGGCCCTTTGGAAAGGCCGTTACGGTCCCTTTGCCGGGATCTGGGTATCGAAAATCAGGTTCTTTTCACCGGGTTCAGGAATGACCTGGAGCGGGTCTTCGGATGCCTTGATCTTGTGATCCATCCCGCCCTCATGGAGGGGCTGGGAGTTTCGCTGCTCCAGGCGGCGGCAGCCGGTGTACCGATATTGAGCACCCGGGTCGGTGGAATTCCAGAGATCGTCCACGACGGCGTAAACGGCTGCCTGATCCCCCCCGGAGATGTCCCTTCCCTGGTGGAGGCGGCGGTACGGGTCCTTATGGACAGGGAACTCGCGCAGAGGCTGGGAAAAGGCGGACGTAAGGTCATCGAGGAACATTTTTCCATTGAGTCCATGGTGGAAGGCAACCTGCGGGTATATTACGAAATGGCTGGAGAACCCCGGCACCAGGCGTAAGGTCCGGACCAGCCGCTGCTGACGGATCTCCCCGGAATTGACAACAATGGATATTTGCCTAGCGTTTCTTGCGTGATTTGACCCAGTAGGTGGCGGGCATCCCCGATCTGTCAACGTCCACTGCGGTCAGATCGAGGATGTCAAAGGAGTCGCCCAGGAGATAGCGGATACCATATTCGGTAAAGCGCCAGTAGTCGTGAGGAGCGAGATGGGGTGCCTGTCTGAAAGGCAGGCCCAGGAGAAAAATCCCCCCCGGCTTGAGTATCCTGGTCATCTCGGCCAGGCCACTGCGGTAGTCGTCGACATGCTCCAACACCCCGCTGCAGTATACGCAATCGTAGGTTGCGTCCTCGATCTGAGGCATGGAGCGGACATCCAGCACAAGGTCACTGCCGAACTCATCACTTACTTCAGATGTCGTGTAGGACGCGGCGTCGGGAAAATAGTCCCTGTAGACCCCCCCCTGGCGGTCTGAATCGTGCCCCGCTCCGATGGACAGAACGTCACCCGCGATGTCGCGGCAGTGAATACGCAGCCATCTATTGCTTTGAAAACGCGTGCGGGTAGGAGACCCCTTCAGGGCACTGCGCAATGAATAGTACCAGGCATATTGCTTCAACTGTTTTCTCTTTCAGTCAGGCAAAACATTGAGGTTGACCACCGGTGTTCTTTTACCATCTGGCATTGAAAAGGACCAAGGAAAAATATTTTATTTAACGGTGCGGTGGCCGGTGCACGTTCCGTCACGGCAAAGGCCAGGTAACCCCCCTCGTTGACAGAACACCCCTTTTACGTCTAAAAGTTTACCTTCAACGCCCACTGAGGCCGCAAAGCGCAAAAGGTGCCCGGGAAATGCTCCTTTCCGTCAAATACAATTTTCTTTTTGTCCACATCGCAAAAACCGGGGGGACCAGCGTAAGAGCGGCCCTGGAGCCGCTGCGCTGGAAAGATCCGCTTTACATACCGCAGTTCCTGGCAAGCCGCCTGAGCCACCTCACCGGGCATCGCATCGCAAGCAAGCTACCGCGCCACGCCAGGATCATCGCCGCAAAGGAGATGCTTCCCAGGGAGCTTTTCGACAAGCTCTTCAAATTCGCCTTCGTACGCAACCCCTGGGACCTGCAGGTGAGTTCCTGGCATCACTTGAAGCGGGAACGGCCGCACCTCGTGGAGAAGATCCCGGATTTTTCGGAGTTCATCCGTTGGAAACTGGATCCTGACAGGCCCTACCAATACCACGTGGACACATCAATAGAACTCCAGGTGGACTACCTCAAGGATCTGGACGGCACGATCCTGGTGGATTTCATAGGAAAGTATGAAAATCTGCTGGCCGACTATGAAGAAGCCTGCAGGCAGATCGGTATCAAGCCGCCTCCCCTGCCCCATAAAAGACAGGCAAAGGGCCGGTCCGACTACCACGAATACTACGACGAGGACACAGCCCGCCTTGTGGCTGAATTTTTCAAACCGGATATCAACGCCTTCGGATATACGTTCTAAGCACTTCGGCCTCAGCCGCAGCCAGCAGCAGGGAGGGAGGCCGGAGGATCCTGAAACCAAACCACGTTGTAAGATGCCGGGGCTGCAAAGCCGAAGCCATGACAACTGTTTGAAGGAACACCCGGAATGTCACCTATGAGCATGATCAGAAAAGCAGACGTCAGCCTGGTGTGCCGCGGGATGGACGGAGGCATCGGTACCTACACACTCAACATGTATAAAGGTCTGAGTAAGAAAGGGTACCGGGTGCACCTTGTCTGCCTCGAGCGCGACCTGCAATACCTGGAAAATCGCCTTCCGGAATCGGATATCCTTATCACTTCGTCCCCGGATTATCGGAAAGGCGTTTCCTGTATGGGCAGGTACCTTGAGGCTGCGCAACCGAAAGTGCTCATCACACCTCAACTCCGTCCGACCATCATTGCTCTTCGCGCCAGGGCCGCATTCAACCCGGGAACCAGGATTTATCCTGTTATCCATTCCACCTACAGTGAGGAGTTCAGGCACCTTCCAGTGTCAAAGAGGTTCTTCAGACTCCTTCGATTACGATACCATTACAAGAAGTGCGATGGCATAATCGCCGTATCAGCCGGTGCGGCCGGGGATTTTACCAGGATGACCGGGATCTCCGAAAGCGCAGTTTCAGTCGTTTACAACCCTGTCAACACCAGTGAGATCCTGTCCAGGGCAGCCCAGCCGCTGCACCACCCCTGGTTTAATAATGGACAGCCGCCTGTCGTCCTCGGCATCGGTCGGCTGGTTTGGGAGAAGAATTTTCAGATGCTCATAGAAGCCTTCGAAATAGTCCGCTCCCGGATTGCTTCCCGCCTAATGATACTGGGTGATGGGCCGCACAGGCAAAAGCTTGAACGCAGGATACAGGCTTCACCTTTTTCAGGTGATATCAGTATGCCGGGCCGTGTTCCCAATCCCTACCAGTTCATCAGGAGATCGGCTCTGTTAACGCTATCATCCAATTATGAGGGGCTTCCTACCGTGCTCATTGAAGCCCTGGCAAGCGGCACCCCCGTGGTGTCCACGGACTGCCCGAACGGACCGAGGGAGATACTCAAAGACGGCAAATATGGACAAATAGTATCTGTGAATAAGCCGGAGAAACTCGCCGATGCCATGATCCAAACATTGGGTAGTCCCCTTTCTTCTAAAGTGCTGAAAAAAAGGGCCTTAAATTTTGACATTGACTCTTCAGTCGCTAATTACCTGAGGCTTTTCGGGCTGACCGATGGATCCTGAAGCACCTGAAAACCCCGCTGCAGTTCATAAACATGCTGCAGCCCCGGCCAGGGCTTTCGATGTAAGAAAACTGGCCATATTTCTCCCTTCCTTCGAAATGGGTGGGGTTGAGCGCATGATGGTAAACCTGGCCAGGGGGTTCGCCTCCATCGGGCATTACCCCGATTTCGTCGTTAAAAACGCTGGCAGCCCGTATCTCGCGGATCTCCCGGACGAGGTGAATTTGATCGAACTCGATAATTTACACCGTGATTCAGTGGCAGCTGCGGCTCTTTATCTGGATCACGCCGCTCCCCACGCGATACTCACATCCAAGGAGGAGAACGACGAGATTGCCGTCAGGGCAAAAGAGAGATCGGGAGCCAGGACGCGCATTGTCATGAGGCTGCCGGTTCACGTGACCAGCAGGCTCAAGTTCAAGCGGCGAGGGCCGGTCAAAACCTGGATCACATACACGAAGCTTAAAAAGATTCTGAGCAAAGCCGATTCTCTTGTTGCCGTTTCTCAAGGTGTCGCCCAAGACATATCCGGCATCACTGGGATCCCGTTGGAAAAGATCAGGGTGATCCGCAACCCGGTCATCACACCGGAGCTGAAAGACCTGGCAACGGCTCCCGTCGATCACGAATGGTTATTACAAAAGAACACTCCTGTTCTGCTGGGGATCGGGCGTTTGGGGCGCCAGAAAAATTTTGAGTTTCTCGTTAAAGCTTTCAATGAAATGAGGAGCAGGATAGACTGTCGTCTTATCATCCTCGGTGAAGGCCGACGACGATCCAGTCTCGAAAAACTTGTCAGTCGACTGGGGCTTAATGAATATGTTGAACTTCCGGGATTTGTGGTCAACCCTTTCGCCTATTTAGCCAGATCAGACCTTTTTGTACTTTCATCTCTGTGGGAAGGTTCCCCTAATGTCCTGGCAGAGGCCCTGGCCCTGGGAATCCCGGTTGTATCCACTGACTGCGACAGCGGCCCCCATGAGATCCTTCAGGAGGGCAGATACGGCAGGTTGGTCCCGGTCAATGATATTGAAAAACTGGCCGATGCCATGATCTGTACCCTTTCCAACCCGCTGGAACCTGCGACACTCAAGGAAGCGGTGACGGAATATAATATCGTGAGCGCTGCCAGAGCCTATGTGAATATTCTCATGTCCGACGGCAGTTTTGGATAAAGCCGTTTGAAAAAGCCGGGGCTTGAAACAAACCGGTTGGATTTTGACCTGCCTTTAACAAGTGAGTGTGACAATGCTTAAGAACCTTCAAGACAGGCTGCTGGGTGTGCAAAAACCGGGGATCATTTTCGTACACATCCCCAAGACCGGCGGCAGCAGCATTTCAACTGCTCTTCGTAAACACTACCGCCTTTCAAAATTCAACATCAAATCGGAAGCCACCTCCCTGGCAGTACAGAAAAGGTACGGGATCACCAGCGTGGACCAGGATTACGATGAAACCCTTCAGGAATTCAGGCTTTCGCTGATTTTCCATGAAGCCCAGATTGGAAAACGGTTCATAACAGGCCATTTCTGGGCGAACGAAAACCTGGGAATCCTCAAGCCGCTTGGTTACAGTATCATCACCTGCCTTCGCAACCCCGTTGACAGGTGGCTCTCTCATTTCCTTTACAGCCGCTACAAGGAAGGGTCCTATGGACGGATCGAACAGGACGTTGAAGAATTTCTTGAAAGTCAACAGGCCACCGCCTTTGCCACGACATATGTGAGGTATTTCGGCGGGACCAGGCCGGACAGGGATTATACGACCAGGTCGGCTGTGGAGGGCGCCATTGCCAATCTCGACATGTTCGACATTGTGGGGTTTCTCGACCGTCTGGACGATTTCCGCTTACAGGTCCAGAAAAGCACAGGTTTCAAACTGCGATCGGAACATAAACGCCGTTCCCCTGCCGACCCGCTGGTCAAGAAAAAAATCAAGGAATCCAGGGAATTTTGAAATTCTGTGGAAAGGCTTTGCGAACCAGACATGGAGGTTTATGAGCAAGCTCTCCTCAAATTTCCTCACCGGAACACGATTTAACCGGTTCACCCATCAGGATAGTCCTTCGTGTGCGGGATAACTGGTATTTTCAGAAGGTCAGAGGGGGGCCCGTCAGGGCACCTGGAGGCCTCTGTCGGGAAACTGTCCCACCGTGGCCCTGATGACAGAGGGTACTACCTCCATGGTTCGCTGGGAATGGGTCATACGAGGCTTTCCATTATCGACCTGGAGGGAGGCCGACAACCCCTTTACGCCGGTAATGAAAGTCTGGTCCTGATAGCCAATGGTGAGATCTACAACTACATTGAACTCCGCCGGAATCTGAAAAAACTCGGACATGAGTTCCTAACGCAATCGGATTCTGAGGTGATCCTGCACGCCTATGAGGAATACGGGGAAGACTTCCTCCCCCGCCTTCGGGGGATGTTCGCCTTTGCGCTCTTCGATAAGCGCCTGCAGAGGTTGCTCCTGGCAAGGGATCGGATAGGGATCAAACCAATGTTCCTGGCCGGGCTGCCTGACGGAGTGGCATTTTCGTCCGAGCTAAAGTCCCTCATCCCGCTCCTGGGCAATGCCCCCGAAATCGATCCGGATGGCCTTCTCCAGTACATCCAGAACCAGTTTTCATCAGGGTCCACCACGATCCTGAAAGGTGTGGAGCGAGTGCTCCCGGGTGAGGCTGTCCGCATCGAGCGCGGCCGGATAAACCGCCGATGGCGTTACTGGTCGGCGCTGGACGTAAAACCGGAAGAAATGGATCAGATGGAAGCTCAGGAAAGGTTCGACGCCATCATGGAAACGGCTATGGTGCAGCACATGCGCTCGGATGTGCCCTTTGGCCTTTTCCTGTCCGGAGGTGCGGATTCGGCGATCCTGCTGGCCCTGCTGAGCCACTTCAAGGGCGAGCCGATCAGGACCTTTTCGGTAGGGTTCCCGGGAACGCGGCTGACCAGTGAACTGCCGGCCGCCGGACGGATGGCCCGCCGGTTTTCAAGCATCCACACCCAGATCACACCTTCTGAAAAAGATATTTTCAATATTCTCCCCCTTACTGTATGGGCGGCTGACGACCTTATGCGGGATTATGCGAACATGCCAACGGCCATTCTTTCAGCCACCGCAGCCCAGGAACTGAAGGTCGTTTTCTCCGGCGAAGGCGGGGACGAAGTCTTTGCCGGGTATGGGCGGTACAGATCGTCTCCATCAGAACGTTTTGTTAAAAATCTTATCTTCCCTGGCTCAGGCGGGTTTCGGACCCGTGGGGATCTGCGCCGCCGCTGGCCCCGAAAACTGCTTCAGAAACCTTTTTTGGACTCGGTTCAGTCTGCCAGAAGTCCCTTCGTGAAGGCCTGGTCTGAAACTCCCCGCTCCTGGAGCGATCTTGAAAGGATGCAATACGTTGACCTTGTCACGGCCCTTCCGGACAACCTTCTCGTCAAGGCGGACCGCATGATGATGGCTTTCGGTCTTGAAGGCCGGGTCCCCTTTCTGGATCACCGGGTTGTCGAGTTCGGTCTTTCCCTGCCCGACCACTTGAAGGTCGAGCGCGGGAATGGCAAATTGTTTCTGAGGAAATGGGCACTGCAATATCTGCCGCCGGAGCACCTCGATACCCCCAAGAAAGGGTTTCATGTTCCTGTGGGTGAGTGGCTGAATACAAGTTTCCTGGATGGGCTCCGAAAAACACTGCCCCGCGATGCCGGGGTCACCCGGTGGTTCAAACCTGAGGGAATCCTTGAGCTTATAAACCATTGCGGAAGTTCGCCGGTATCGGGCCGGGTGCTCTGGTCAATCATTCAGTTCGCTCTCTGGCACAGGATCTTCATCGAGGGATCAGGCGAGCGCCCACCCGAATCTATAAACCCGATGGATATATTAAACTGACTGGTACTCTCCAATGGAATATTCTTTTCACAAAACGATCGTGACAAATGTCGACAACTGATCCTGGTAAACGCATAGGCATCTTCATGTCTTTTTCAGGTGAGGGCGGGGTTGAGAGGATGGTGTCCAACCTGGCCCAGGGCATGCTCGACGCCGGATACCAGGTAGACTTCGTCCTGGCCAGGGCACAGGGCAGACACCTTGCTTCCATTCCCGACGGCGTCCGCCTCATTAAGCTCGATAAACGGCACACGCTTGGGGCTTTGCCAGGCTTGACCGCCTACCTCAGGAGAGAAAAACCTTCAGCTCTGCTGGCAGCCAAGGACCGGGCTATCAGAGTCGCCATACTGGCGCGTTTTTTCGCCCGGTCCGATGTATTTCTAGCCGGGCGCATCGGCACCACTGTTTCGGCGGCCCTCGAAGGACGCAACCTGTTGAAACGAATATTCTGGCACCTGGGTATGAAATTCTTTTACAGGTTTACGGACCTTATTGTAGCCGTGTCGGAAGGGGTTGCAAAAGATGTCATACAGATCACTTCTCTACCGGCTAGCCAGGTTACCGTGATCAGCAACCCCGTTATAACACCTGTGCTTCAACAGTTGGCCGAAGAACCAGTGTCATATCCATGGTTCGAGGACCTGACAATACCGATTATCATGGGTATGGGACGCTTAACCCGGCAAAAGGACTTTACCACCCTTATAAAGGCATTTGCCATAGTAAGAGAAACGAGAAAATGCCGCCTCCTGATCCTGGGAGAAGGGGCGGACAGGAAAGATATCGAAACTTTGGCAATAGAACTGAAAATATGTGATGACGTCAACTTGCCGGGCTTTAAGAGTAACCCATACGCCTATCTTGCCAAGAGTTCACTTTTTGTACTTTCCTCCAGGTGGGAGGGGTCTCCCAACGCCCTGACTGAAGCCCTGGCATTGGGCCGGCCTGTGGTATCTACAGATTGTCCGAGCGGGCCCAGTGAGATTCTGCAGGACGGTAAATACGGCAAACTGGTTCCTGTGGGCGATGTCTGTTCCATGGCCGCAGCCATGTCCCTGACCCTCGATTCACCGCCGGAAAGCGAATATTTAAGAGGGGCCGTCGAGGAATATTCGGTTCAGAAAAGTACTGCTTCCTATCTCAAGGCCATGGGCCTTAATTGAGTCCATTTGAAATTTACTTTTTTCCAGTATGACGCCAACCGTGCCGTCCCGTCACCATGCGGAACCATGCTCATGCAGGTGAAGGCCTGAAGGTTCACTGCAGCACTATACTCTGGTCACTTTCGCAAAACTGATCACAAGTGGGCCTGTATCCTTCTGAAAGATTTGAGAAGGTTCTAGTATAGTGGTGCAGTACTCCTCAGGGTCAAGGGAGGAGATCAGGCTGCGGCAGCCATCTTGCGCTGATTCCTGATAATAATCATCGAAGACAACAACTGTCTTTTCACCGATGACCGACTGCAGGTTCTTCCAGTCCGCCATTATCGTTTCTTCGGAGTGTCCGCCATCGATAAAAATAAAGTCCATAGGGATCAAGGCATGTTCCGTTTTCGAGAAATTGGGAATGCTTTCATGGGAACACCCCTGGAACAGGTAGATGTTGGCACCGGTAGATGTCAACTGAAGGCGGACCTGCTCCATCGGGAGGGGCATTTTGTCGGCAGTCTTTTCTTTTTCAGCAACTTCGAGGGTGACTTGGTCGAAAATATCAAAACCAAAATATTCTATTCTGCTGGAAGCATGATGCATCATCGCTGTCCGGATCATCCTTTTTGAGTTCCTGCCGTTGTAGACCCCCACCTCCAGGATACGCCTTGCTTTTATTGAATCGACCTCAAGCAGCAGGTGCTTGTACCGGCTGTTTTTCAGCCTTCCGATCGTTCTTTTATACCAGAGCCTGGCTAACCACTTCTTCATAATCTCCCCCTTTACGGGCCCGAGGCAGGGCTTAATTCCGAATGACACTCCTGGTGGATGATCCCGGCCGCGCCATACTCACTCTAACATGTTGGAGATCATCTTCAATCTGCCGGCGACCCGCCTGGAGAAAAGCCCGGTGAGGGAGGCGACAGCATAGCGAAAGACGGTTTCCACCTTCCAACTCAGAAACTTCCACTTCAACGGCCTTGTCCACACCTCGAAGCTGACATAATCGTATTTTCTCGAAAAAAGGTACAGGTCTTTCGGGCCCGGCACTGGACCGGTCCTCTTGGCGCCGGACCTCAATGACCTGAGTTTCCTTATTGCGTAGCTGCCGGGATAACGCCGTTGGACAAAGTTGCCATAGATCTCGAATTCGCTGAAACCCATTGCACTGAGGTGTTCATCCTCCACCAGGTCGAGGATGGTCATGGGCCAGCTGCCGGTGCCCCCCTTTTGGCTGATCACATCTATCAATTGCTGCATGTACTCTTTTCTGACCATCAGGTGCTCTGAAATAAAGGAAAAATCAACCAGCCGATCGATAAGCAGAAGTTTCCTGATGGTGTCAAAATAGGGTTGGTGGTACCTGTCGGCGGGGTTCATGAGGGGTGTCCCGTCAGGGTTGAAAAAGGATAAAGGCTGAAGCATGATCGTATCGCTGTCCCAGATGAGGTAATGATTGGACACCTCCGGGAGATGACACATGGACATTTTGAGGAATTGCTGGAAGTACCAGCCCGCCCTGGCGGGATCCGCTCCCCTGCGGGTAAAATATTCCCTGAGGGTACCGATATCGATCCCCTCGATGAGTTTATCCTCATCGATCATCACGAGGGGCGGCCCTTTTCCTTTCAGCATCCCGAAGTATTCAAAGTTCCGGGATGCTGTGATCACATAGATTTTTTCGGGTCTGGAAAAGGTCTGCAGTGACCTGATAGCCATCGTGGCGACTTTCTGGTGGTGAGGTCCTGCGCAAACGACAGCGTCGAATATCATATAGAAACCTTTGCTGAAGTAAAAAAAATGGCTGAACGCGTTTTGATGCCGGCGGCTTTCCTGATGACAAATATCCGGTTGAAGATCAGGGCCCCGGCCATCTTCCGGATCTGCCGAGCGTCCAGCGCATGGTCATCTGCATGAATATGCGATTCCCGTCAAGTTTCACGTCTACTTGTGGACCCGGTAATTATCCAGATAGTCCAGGACTTCCGCCGCGTTGGCCAGGGCCGTACCCCTGGAGCCCTCGTGGACCAGTTTTGCCGTCCTTCCCGCGGCGAGACGCTCTGCCCGGTTCAGGAAAAGCTTTCTGATCTCTGAAGACAGAGCTTTCCCGTCATCGCACACACGACATCCCCCCTTTTCCGCGAGAGACGCGGCGATATCCCTGAAGTTGTGAACATGAGGACCCGTCAGGACAGGAACACCGTGCATGGCCGGTTCCAGAAGGTTGTGCCCACCAACCGGTACCAGACTTCCTCCCACGAAAGCCACGTCAGCCCGAGCGTAGAACCCGTCCAGTACCCCCATGGCGTCAACGAGCACAACATCCCCATCAACAGCATTACCCTTAAGGATATCTGAGTACCTGGTGAAAAGTACACCTTCCTTTTTCAGAAGCCAGGACACCTCGTCGAACCGTTCCGGGTGTCGGGGAACAAGGGCGAGAAGGAGGTCTTTCCCTTTAAGTCTCCTTATCGCTTCCAGGACGACCTCCTCCTCTCCGGCGTGAGTGCTGCCGGCCACCACCAGTCCCACGCCGCATCCGCTTTTTACCCGAGCCCCTTTGCCAGGGCCGCGGTCCTGTGTCTGGACGGCGTTGGCGAAGGGGCGACAACCACCGTCTGGAAAGGTGAAGGGAATTGGATCGAACCGCTTTGGGAGATCGGTTTTCCGCACTCCCTGGGACTTCTCTATTCAGCGTTCACCTACTACCTCGGTTTCAGGGTTAATTCGGGGGAATACAAGGTCATGGGCCTGGCCCCCTATGGAGAACCGCGTTTTGTCGATACAATACGCACCCACATGGTCGACATCAAGCCGGACGGGACCTTTCGGCTGGACATGAAATACTTCAACTACATCACCGGCCTGACCATGACCAGCGAAAAGTTCCACCGCCTTCTGGGCGAACCGCCTCGTAAACCGGAATCTTTATTGAGCCAGTTCCACATGGATGTTGCCCGCTCCATCCAGGAGGTCATTGAGGAGATCGTCCTGCTCCTCGGCAAAACTGTTTTCAGGGAAACAGGGGAGAGGTACCTGTGCATGGGCGGCGGTGTCGCTTTGAACTGCGTGGCGAACGGACGACTGCTCAGAGAGGGCCCCTTTGAGGACATCTGGATCCAACCCGCCGCTGGCGATGCTGGGGGCGCCCTTGGAGCCTGCCTTGCCATCTGGCACCAGTACCACAACAACCCCAGACAGTGTGATGGAACACATGATTCCATGTTCGGGTCGTACCTGGGGCCGCGTTTTACGGACACGGCAATAACCGGGCAGCTTGACCCCTTGGGGGCCGTATTCTCAAGATTGGATGATCCGGAGCTCATGGATCGCCTTGCCGGGATTCTGGAAGATGGCAAGATCATCGGGTGGTTTCAGGGCCGCATGGAGTTCGGCCCCAGAGCTCTGGGAAGCCGTTCCATCCTGGGGGATCCCCGCAACAAGGCCATGCAGTCAGTCATGAACCTGAAGATCAAGTTCAGGGAATCTTTCCGCCCCTTCGCCCCCTCGGTAATGGCTGAAAGGGTCTCCGATTATTTCGACATAGACAGACCGAGCCCTTACATGCTGCTTGTCGCTCCAGTCCGTGAAGACAGACGCCTGCCTATGACCGGGGAGCAGAACCGGCTTTTCGGCATCGAAAAACTCAATGTCCCCCGTTCCCAGATCCCCGCCGTTACCCATGTGGACTATTCAGCGCGCATTCAAACGGTGCACGAAGACACGAATCCGCGCTACCACGACATTCTTTGGGCCTTCGAGGAAAGGACAGGCTGCCCGGTACTTGTTAACACCTCTTTCAACGTTCGTGGTGAACCGATCGTGGGGTCCCCGGCGGATGCCTACACGTGTTTCATACGAACCGACATGGACTGCCTTGTGGTGGAGAACTTTTTATTGATGAAGGAAGACCAGCCGGTATGGAAGGAAGAACGGGACTGGCGGGAAAACCTGGAACTGGATTGACAATGGAAGTGAACGACCGGCCAGACAACAAGGAGCTGAGAAACTTCGGCCTTACCTCTGCCATCATCGTGGTCCTGCTGTTCGGATTGGGTCTGCCCTGGCTGCGAGGCCACGGGTGGCCCCGCTGGCCGTGGTACCTGAGCGGCGCCCTCGGGGTAGCAGGACTTGCAGCTCCTGCGGCCCTGGGTCCGGTTTACAGGGTGTGGATGAAGTTCGGCCACATCATGGGCCGCGTAAATTCTACCATTATACTGACCGTCGTATTCTTCGTCGTCTTCACTCCGGTCGGGCTCATCATGAGGATCCTGAACCGGGACATACTGAATCGGAAGTTCGACAAGGAGACGGACAGCTACAGGGTTGCCAGCCAACCCTCCAACACAAAGAAACTGGAGAGACCCTTCTGATGTTTGATCTGATAAAAGACCTCTGGGCGTTCCTCAAGGAGCGCAAGAAGTTCTGGCTTCTGCCCATCATCCTGGTACTGCTGCTTCTGGGGGTGCTCATCGTCCTCACTCAGGGTTCAGCCATAGCCTCATTCATTTACACCCTTTTCTAGCAGCGTGTCGGGAAACCGTCCCACGCTGCTAGATATGTTCGCCGGAAGGCGTGTCCTTTAATAAAGGCGATTCTAACTGCTTAATTTACCTGGTCTTTTAAGAACGCTATTTTCCGGCAAACTCCAGCTAGGAGCCTGAATGGGGTTCTCCGACAGGCTCCTAGGGACGGGGCGGGTTTAATGGGTGCCGTCGGCCGGGAATGAGGGGCACAACCCCTTTTTCCGAGCAGGCAAGGAGCGCATCCCGCACGACTTCATGTCCTTCGAGCGTAAAGTGGACACTGTCCCGCGCAAGGAACAGCTCCTCCATATCCTCCCTTGCCGCGAAAGCGTCGTAGGGATCGCAGTAGGCGATCTCGAGGTCTCCGAGGATCCTTAACAGGGATCTTCTGGGCAGGGAAAATTCCTCGGGATCTCTCAGATCATTGCGCTCTGGAAAGATCACAAAGACAAAGTAGATCCCACGCCGGTCCATCATCGACCTTGAAGGCCCTGATCTCCCCGCGCAGTCGTTCACGGTTGGGGGTGATGCTCCAGTACTCCACGACGGACCGCATCCACCTGGTGTGATAGTTCTTCATTTCCTCTTCGCTTGTACCGAGCACCTTGACCAGATCCCTGACGTATTCCACCAGCTTTCCCGCGTAGGTGCGGTCCAGGGCCTGCTGGATCTTGCTGAGCCACTGAGGCTTGAAAAACCAGCCTTTGGTTCCCTTGCTGTTTTCAACACTTCCGCCTTTCACCAGCCGCCGCTCCGGCGGCTCTCCCCCTTTCGTTCTGATGTCGTTGAGGGTAAAACCCACGAAGACCAGATCCGGTTCGATCCCCATGAACCCGAGCTTGGCCAGGGCAAGATAGTGGCCGAAAGTATAAAAGTTCACACCCATGTTGAGGAACTCGATCCCGGCATCTTTTACCCGGTCATCTTCACCAAGCAGGTCTGTGAAGCGATCCTCCTCCCGCACCCCGGCGCCAAAAACAACGGAATCACCAACAACTGCGATCCTGCGCCGGGCTCCGGATCCGGTCAGGAACGGACCGTCCCGGAACCCCGTTTCGTTGATCCTCAGCTCGATGTCGTTGTAGGATCCCCCAACGAAGCGGCCTTGAAAACCGGGCGTATAAAGATAACCCAGCGAAGGATGATGAACATAAAGTCCCGCCGGATATCCGTAACTACCGATGAACCTGGCATCCGTGAAGGTGAACAGGACAAAACCGGCCGCCTGCAAAAGGATGAACAGAAACAGCAGCCAGAGGATCGCCAGAAAGGTCCTGCGCACAAGAATATTTTTCATTACCGGTCCTTTGAAAAAGTCATTGTCGCAAACGGATCAAGGGATCAGGGTTGTGAAGACTCCGCATGAAAAACCGGGGAAACCTGGACGATACCCGCTTGGCCGCACGAAAGCAGAACATCCTTGATCACCGAGTGCCCCTCAGGTGTGTAATGGACACTGTCGCCCGCCAAAAAGAGGGAATCCACATCCTTCTCAGCGGCAAAGGCGCCGTAGGCGTCGCAATAGTTTATATCAAGCTGCCTCAGCATATCCGTGATGGCCTCCCTGGGGAGGGAATACGCATCCGGATGCTGAAGGTCATTCCTCTCCGGGAAGATCAGGAAGGTGAAGGGGATCCGCTGGTTGGACATTTCCTCCTTGAACTGGCCAAGCTGCCTCATGAGGCTCTCCCGGTTGGCGTCGTCCTTCCAGTATCGGACAGCGGTACGCATCCACTTGGTGTGGTACTCCTCGGTCTTTTCCCTGGTCATCAGTAGAGGCTTCAGGGTCTGCTCGGCATATTCAACAAACCTCCCCGCATAGGTAAGCCCCATGTATTTCTGGATGCGGCCACCCACAAAGGCTTTTGGTACCACTTTTTAACTCTTGCCGGTTCTCCATAACCCTCCGGCGCCTTGACCTGTTTATTGGGCCACACCCGATCCATTTTCTGGATATCGTTGAGGGTAAAACCAACGACCACCATATTGGGCTCAAGTTCCATGTACCGGAGTTTGGCCAGCTCGAGGTAATGGCCGAAATTGTAGGAGTTGACACCCAGGTTCAGGATCTCCACTCCGGCGTCCTTGACTGCCGGGTCGGCCAGCAGCTTTTCCGTGAAACGATCTGCTTGCCTGACACCGGACCCGAACACCACGGAATCACCTATGACCACGACACGCCTGGTCCCCGACGAGGGGGGTCCGAAGGGATCGTCCCGGAAACCGTCCCCGTTGATCGTTAGAGATATCTCCCGATAGGGTCCGCCGGAGAAGTGTCCTGTAAATCCCGGCTTGTAAAGGTAATCCAGTGTGGGGTGCCAGACATAAAGCCCCAGGGGATACCCGTAGCAACCAACCGGTCTGACAGCGGTAAAGTTAAACAGTATGAACCCGGACACTTCCAATAAAAGAAAGACAAACAGGAGCCAGATCGCTGCCAGTACCATTCTTCTCACAAATCGTCTTTTCATGATAATCCTTTACGGAAGTTTGAGTGGGCGACCGACCTGATCCGTCCAAAGCGTTGCGGAATGTAAGGGAAGCGCCGTCATTTTTAGAGTAGCGACTAAATTTCTGTGTTCAACATTAAATAATTTTAACATCGCCCTGCGAACGGCTAATAACATCCTAGAGGATCATTCCCATGGACATGAAGGCGCCCCCCCGCATAGCTGTTTTTATCTTCTTTTCCGGACAGGGGGGGGTGGAACGTATGATCACCAATCTGGCCCAGGGCTTCCTCGATACCGGATTTGGTGTGGACATGGTTCAGGCGCGTACGAGGGCCGAACATCTGGATTCCATCCCGGAGGGGGTCCGCCAGATCCGGCTTGGCACCAAACACACATTTTCAACCCTGCCGGGGCTTGCCCGGCACCTTCGCCGGGAGAACCCTTCCGCCCTCCTGGCAGCAAAGGATCGCGCCATAAAGGTGGCCATCCTGGCCAGGTGGCTTTCCGGGAGCCGGGTCCGCCTGGTCGGCAGAATAGGCACCACTGTCTCGGAAGCCATCTCCGGTAAAAACCCCATTCGAAGGTGGCTCTGGTACACTGGAATGCGCCTTTTCTACCCCTCTGCAGACCACATCGTGGCGGTTTCAGAGGGCGTTGCCCGGGACCTGAGGTCCATCACCGGCATTGCCCCGACAAGGATAACAGCCGTCCGCAACCCCGTTGTGTCAGCAAAAATACTGGAAGCGGCCGCTGAACCGGTCGAGCATCCCTGGTTCATCTGCAAGGAGGTTCCGGTCATCCTTGGGATGGGCCGCCTGACGGAACAAAAGGATTTCGGCACCCTGGTCAAGGCTTTCGGTCTGGTCAAAGAGGAAAGGCCGTGCAAACTCATCATCCTGGGCGAAGGACGTCAGCGGAACCCGCTCCGGGAAATCATTTTGTCCCTCGGTCTCGGGGCGGATGTCGATCTCCCCGGATTCATGTCCAACCCCCATGCGTGGATGTCCAGATCGTCTTTTTTCGTCCTGTCGTCCAGAGGGGAGGGATCGCCCAACGTGCTCACAGAAGCTCTCGCTCTGGGAGTACCTTCCGTTTCCACCGACTGTCCCAGCGGGCCCAGGGAGGTTCTTGCGGGCGGCAAATTCGGCCCCCTGGTGTCTGTGGGAGACCACATCGCCCTCGCCCTGGCCATGGAGCAGGTGTTGGACAACCCCCTGCCGCCCGGGCGGCTGAAGGAGGCCGCCGAAGATTATTCCGTTGAAAAGAGCACCATGGGGTATCTCGATGCTCTTGGTATTCGGCCGCAATAAACAGCCTTGAAGTCGGCGGAAACGGGAAAGGCCCCAGACGATCCGGACTGCCGGATGCCTTACCCGGTAAAAGTGACCCTGCTGGTTAAATGAGAGCCGTTTTCCACCCTTTCCAGTTCATTTACCCTGACCCGGGCCAGCGCCAGCCCGACAACCAGCCAGCAGTTCATCCCCACAACATGCCAGAGAACGTGATCCACCAGGCTCAGGACCGGTATCGAGAGCAGGGCAACCAGGAGGGCAGGCTCCAGGTCTCCGCCGGCCGTGTTTTTCAACCAGTTGGAGAGGGTTTTCATAAACAACAGTAACCATACAGCAGCAAGATTCAGCCACCCCAAAAACCCCGTCTCCAGAAGGACCTGGAGAGATGTATTGTGAGCGTGCCTGATGATATTATGTACCTTCCCGTCAAGGGGCCATTTGGCATGCATCTTTTTCAGAACCTTCTTGATGCTGCCCTGACCGATAACGACCCTGTACCACGGCCCCTCCTTGATGACCTCGGCGGCTGCCTGCCAGTGGATCACCCTGGAATTAATTGAGGAAAAAGACCTTCTTTCCGGCCTAGCGTACTTGAACCAGTAAAAGTAGCCGACTGAAGCGGTAAGAAGAAAGACCATCAGGGCCGCTATGGCCCTTTTCTTGAGGTTCCCCTTGGGACCGGAGAATACTAGCGAGGCAGGCATTGTCACGACCAGTACCGTTACCCAACCGTTCCTGGACCCCGTGAGAAAAAGCAGAAACAGGGCCAGGGCGGCCCCGCCACCAGTGAAAAGGGTAATCAGTTTTCTCCGATTGTCGAAGGCGTATGTCAGATAGAACGACAGGAAGATGACCAGCTGAAATGCCAGGATGTTGGGATTGTAGTTCCTGAAGCCGACCAGGCGTTTGCCGCCATCCACGGGATCAACAAAAAGAAATACATAGTTGACAAGTTCCAGGGACATCCATATCCCGAAGGATGCCAACAGCGCCGTAATGAACCGGTTCAGGGATCTCCGGTCTCTGATCCCGAGCCCGACCACAAAAGCGAGGACGACTCCCTTGAAGTAGGAACTCTGTCTATGGGAAAACTCCATTCCGGGAGCATCGTAGGCGAAATAGGCAGAGAGCAGGTTGAGGCTCACGAAAATGACCATGAGGGCCAGGACCCGGTAAAAATATCGTCTCGAACCTGCCGGCAGGGGGGATCGAAACTCCATCCAGACAGCGGGGATGAAGGCGATGTAAAGAGGAATTTCCCAGCCGCTCCGTATGCTGAGAAAAAAGAAGGCGAACATGTAAACGGAAAGAAGGATGTAAAGAAGCGCCTGGGGTCTAGTCGTCATCCCGAAGCCCCCTTGTTCCCCAGGGCGAAAAGGCCCGGATCGATGCCGGGGGGAGAACGTGGTTCCCTTTTTTACCTGGAACCCATTTCCCGATACGATAAAGTTCGATCTTACGGCCATGATAATAGTTGCCCAAAACATCCCATGGCTTCACTTTGGTCAGCCCAAAGTCCTTTTCCATATTTTTTTTGCCTCCTCCTCACCCAGGGAGATGTAATGCTGTGGAGCGTACTCGGCCATTTTCCAGGAGAGCGACTGCGTCCCGTACAGCGAATTGATCGTGGGCAGCCCTGTGGCCAGACCCACAGTATTGGCCATGTGACCAATGAGCACACTGCTCCCTCCAGCGGTGCGGTCCTCTGAAATGATCCTGTTCACATCCTCACACATGAAATGGAGCGAATAGAAGGGTTTGACCATGTAATCCACAACCCGATATCCATTCCAGCCGACCAACAGGAAGATCATTATCAGAGGCAGCAGGGTCCTGACCGAACCGGAAGCTTTTTTTCTCAGATCCATACCCACCTGAACCAGAAGGATAGTCATGGGGATGGAGAGAGCGATGAAATATCTCGGCGGATGGTATGAAGTCATGCTCATGACGATGAGGTGGCCAACAACCCAGAGAACGGAAATCCTCACGAGAGGATCCCTTCTGAAATCCGGAGACCGTCTCCACTGCCGCCAGGAGAATATAAACGATAATAAAACCAGGGCCGGTTCAAGGCGAAGCACTCTTTTGGCCCCACCCACAAGATCTCCCGCAATGGTTGAAAGGTCCCTGGATATACGACCGGAAAAATTCAATTGGGTAAAAAGCCTGTAGTCTTCGGGGAAAATTGACCGTGCATAGTAATTGTAACCACCGACCAATACACCTACGATAATGAGAGCGGTGAAGCCATAGATCAATTTTTCCTTTAATGACCATCCTTTTCCCGTGACCAGCGTAAGGAGGTAGACGGGAAAGAGGATGAGCACGGCGCTCTTGGCCAGGAGGGCCACCGCGAATAAAAGGGTGGACAGGGCGAAAAACGTGCGAGACTTACCCTTGGGATTAATGGCGGTCACGGTGATGGCGCTCAGGGCGATGGTCAGAGCCGGGATATCCAGGATGGCCAACCGGCTGAAGGAAAAAAGGATGTAGTTGGTCGAAAGAAGGCCTGCCACAAGACCGGCCGTAACCCTGTCGGAAAAGTGCCTTACCAGGAAATAAACAAGGAAAACAGGAAGGCAGAAGCTGACTGCGACTGTCATCCGGGCGGTGTCAAGACTCGCACCGAAAACCGAGAAAACCGCTGTCTGGATCAGGGAAACCACGGGCAGGTTGACGGAAGGGTTGAAATCACCCGGTATGTACCAATTCCCCGACAAGGCGAAGGCCACCGCTCCGTTGGAATACCATCCTTCGTCTGTGTACAGAGCCCCTGATCGGGTGATGTCCTGGGGAAAATCCGCTTCAATGTAAAAGAACCTCAACCCAAGGAAAACCAGGATCAGAAAGAGGAAAATGACATAACCGACTTTCTTCCCCTTTTCCCCGATCAGAATTGGCATGTCAGGTCTATCCATCAGAGGTCCGGATTTTCATAAGGGATTTGAGCTCTTCCACGTTTTCGGAGGATGCGCCCTTTGTCCCTTTTGACACCGCCGCGGCCATCCGGCCCATCTCGTCCCGTGTTCCCTGCTCCCTCGCCAGCGTTTCCACCGCTCGGGTCAACTCCTCAACATTATTCACCTCAAGGCACCCCCCGGATGATGTCAGAGTTTCGGCGATATCCCTGAAATTGAATGTATGAGGCCCACTTAGAACGGGGACACCGTGCATGGCCGGTTCCAGAAGGTTATGCCCACCAACCGGTACCAGACTTCCTCCCACGAAAGCCACGTCAGCCCGAGCGTAGAACCCGTCCAGTACCCCCATGGCGTCAACGAGCACAACATCCCCATCAACAGCATTACCCTTAAGGATATCTGAGTACCTGGTGAAAAGTACACCTTCCTTTTTCAGAAGCCAGGACACCTCGTCGAACCGTTCCGGGTGTCGGGGAACAAGGGCGAGAAGGAGGTCTTTCCCTTCAAGTCTCCTTATCGCTTCCAGGACGACCTCCTCCTCTCCGGCGTGGGTGCTGCCGGCCACCAGGACAAAACCTCTTTCAGCCCATCGTCCGACCTCATCCGGTAAGGCCACCGGTTCCAAAACACGGTCGTACTTCATGTTGCCGGTAACCTTGACCGACTCAGGGCGGGCGCCCATCTCCTTGATCCGCCGGGCATCCTCCTCGCTCTGCATGAGGAACATGGTCACCTTCTCAAGGATGGGCCTGAAGAACCAGCGGAACCTCAGATACCGGGATAACGAACTGTCCGATATCCGGCCATTGACCACAATGACGGGAATATCCCGCTTAAAACAGGCTGCGAAGAAGTTCGGCCAGATCTCCGTTTCGGCAGTAATGAAGATCTCAGGGTTGATACGCCGGATCGCTCGACCAACAACAAAAGGCAGATCCAGGGAAAAATAAAAGATGAACTTTACGAAGCTACACTCTCTTTTTGCTGTCTCCTGACCTGTGACCGTCACGGTGGAAAGAGCGATGCGGCCCCTGGCAATCTCGTCCTCATCCAAGAGCTTGAGCATGGGGGCCACAGCTCTCACCTCGCCGACCGATACGGCATGGCACCAGACCGTCTTTTTCACCATGACCGGTGAACGGCCGAACCTCTGTGCCAGCCCCTGCCTTCTTTTTTTAACAAAAACCAGCTGATAGATGACCCACGGAAGGGCCAGGATCCCAAAGGCAAGGATGATAGCATTGTACAGGAGTGATCGGGCCGACACCGGGTCAATCTCCCCTGTCTGAATGGTCCTGGGAAGGCTGCTTCCTTTCCTCAGGAGGCAGCAGGGAAAAGATTTCCTTTTCCTCACCGCCCAGGGTAAACCGCACCAGTTCCGCGTCGATGCTTCCGATACTGACCTTGCTCTTCATGAGCACCGGGATATGCCACTGGTCGTCGGTCATGTAGACGTGCAGTTCCCCCTTGCGTCTGAAGATACCCTCGAATTTCAGTTTGGGATGGACAACAACGGTCCTGAACCTTCCTGCGCTTACCTTGACCTCCTCAGCCGCGATGACATCAATGACCAGCTCCCAGTTCTTTCGGCTCTCGAACACACGATATATTATTGAATCACCCACCTGAAGTGATTCGTTTCTCAGTGCGTACAGGGCCGACAGGTTGTCATGGGTCTGGGGAGGGATCTCGTAATCCTGGCTCTGGGTATTGCCTTTTTTCTGGATTACCCGAGTCACCGACAGAGCTTCCTGGTCGAAGATGAGGACCCTTTTCTCCCGTTTGCCGCCTTCTTTCATGTCGAAAACATATTTGCGGGTCAAACTGTCAGAGGGGTGGATGTGAGTCTCGTACCGGTCCCTGACCTTGTAGACCAGATCCACAAGGCTCCTTGATCTCGCTGTAGATACGACCCTGTAGAGGAATGCCCCTTCAACAAAATCCCCCTCAACGATCTCCATCACCGAGTCCCCTGCCGCTATACCTGCCCACTTCAGAACATATTCCAGCCGCTCCCCGGGCTCGTAGGCTGTCACCTCCTGGGCTGATGCCGGGGACGGCAGAACCATGGACAAAAGAGCCCAGATCAAAAAAACTCTGCGAATCTCCACCCCCATCACAACCCCTCGTTTAGAATAAACCTGGCAGCCTCAACAACCGTTTCACAGCGTTTGACATCTGCAGGTATATCACCCTTTTCGGCCTTCCCGGTTTCCACCAGGATCGGCCGTAAACCTGTTTTTAACCCTGTCTTAACATCCTTGTCGATGTCCCCCACTACCCAGGAACGGCTCGGGTCGACACCCAGGTCGCGTTGAGCCCTCTGAACCATGAGCAACTCCGGTTTTCTGCAGCGACAGTTGTCCTCAGGATGGTGTGGACAGTAGTAGATCGCAGCAAGGGCAACACCCTTTTCCTTCAATAACCCCACCATGGTGAGGTTCACCGAAAGGGCAGTCTCCTCATTGAAATACCCCCTGCCTATCCCGGACTGGTTCGTGATCACCACGAGGAGGTATCCCCTGTCCTGGAGTCTTTTTAAAGCCTCCGGAACACCAGGATAAAAGGTGATGCCAGCGGGGTCAGCCAGGTAACCGATATCATCGATGATCGTCCCGTCACGATCGAGGAATACAGCGGGCCTGGAACTTGGGGTGTCTTTAAGGGATTGGTTGTTCATCTATTCCTCTTTGCTCGTACAATAGCACCCTCTCCTCCTCGTCCCAGGCCTCGAGTATGGGGGTATGGGTGTTTGGGGGTATGAGGGGGGAATTCCGCATCTTCACTCCCTTACTCCCTTACTCCGTTACTCCCTTACCGATGGCCCCTTCAGGGCCGCGGCCTCGTCTTCCATCTGTCATGCAGCCAGGTCCACTGCTGAGGGTGAAGCCTGACGATCTTCTCGGTCCACTGCGTGTAGCTCCTGGTTCTCTCAAGAAGATCTGTGTCGGTATCCGCAATATTATCATGGAGCATGATCTTTTCGATAACGATGCGATGGATATTCCCATCCCGGTAGGAGTAAAGGGGCACAACCGGGGCACCCGTTCGGCGCGCCAATAAAGCAAGGCTGGTGATGGTGCAGGCCTCACGGCCGAAAAAGGGAACAAAAACCCCCTCCCTGCGGCGCGCGTTCTGGTCCTGCACAAGACCCACCATGCCCCCGTTCTTCAGGTGACGGAGACTTTCCTTCATGGTACCGCGGCCCATGAACAGTTTGATCCCAGCCTTTTCACGGTATCCCATCCAGATACGGTTTACCGCCTCGCTCCTGGATACCTTTGTTATGAGGGCCACAGGATAGCCGCGAGCAGCCAGACCCGCGCCAAGCATGTCCCAACTCCCCAGATGAGCTGTGAGGATAAGCGCCCCTTTGCCTGAAGCCAGTGCCTCAATCAGGTGCTCCTCCCCTTCCACGGAGGTAAGGCGCTTCATTTCCTCAGGTGTCGCCCTGGAAAGGTTGAAAAACTCCAGGATATTCATCCCCAGGAAACGGAAGGAGGCCAGGGCAGTGGTTCTGATCTCTTTTTCACTCAGGCTCTCACCCAGAGCCATGGTGAGGTTTTCAAGAGCCAGATTTCTGCGTCTTGGTGCCAGGTAATACGCCATACTCCCGACAACTCTCCCCAGGAACAGGCCGGTGCGCCGGGGAAGTATTCGAAAAACCGTTCCCAGTATCCACAGTAATACTGTTTCCAGCTGATATCTCATTTCAGGCTGCTCCCCCCCCTTTGCTCACCAGAGCCAGAACTGTATTCAGCAGATCATCCTCCGCCTCGATAACCGGATGGATAGACAGAGAGTACAGGGGCAGGGAAAGGTTTGGGTGGTTCCACCGAGCTGCGTCCTTTTCAGTGGTCACAAGTCCGACAGCTTCCTTTCGAAGAGCGGTTTCCTGGATCATGTTGATGTCAGAAGCGCTGTACGGGTGATGATCCGGAAATGTCAAAAGTTCCACAACCTCAATACCGGCTCTTGTCAGGGTCTCTCTAAAACCTTCAGGTCCCGCGATACCACAAAAAGCCACAAAAAGCCCATCTGGCCGGTCCCCTGTGACGGTGGGCTCGCCAGGGCTCACCAGTGACAGGCCCAATGGCCGATAATCTGCCCAGAATACCGATGCCTTGCTGTGACGGTTGAGAAACCCCTCGAACTCCGGATCCGCCTGCTTTGCCTTGGTCACGACAACAAGGTCCGCGTCGTTGAGCCTCGACACCGGTTCCCTGAGGATTCCTGCAGGCAGCAGTCTACCGTTACCAAACCGCCTGTGCCCGTCTACAACCACGATATCAAGATCGCGATCCAGGGCAAAGTGCTGGAAACCGTCATCGAGAAGAAACAGATCCACATCCCTGGTTTCAAGCACCTTCCTGCCTGCGGCAAATCGATCCCTGGACACAACTACCGTAGCTCCCCTTATTTTAGACGCCATGAGAACAGGTTCGTCCCCGACATCTTCCCAGGTGTCTCTTTCCTCCACGATCCGGAGACCACCATGGATCCGCCCGTATCCCCTGGTTAGAACAGCGACTTTAACGCCTGAAGCCATCAAATTTTCGGCAAGCCACATTGTCAAGGGCGTTTTACCGCCTCCCCCGATGGTCAGGTTACCCACACTTACCACGGGCCTCGGCAAACGGTGGCAGGTTAGAACACTTGACCTGTAAAGATAGCGGTGAAACGATGAGATCCCCCTGTAGATCGCGGACAGGGGAATCAGAAACGGCAGTAAATAGACCGGCGGATCGGAAAGAACCGCCTCAAAACGGCTGCGCATCACATTCAGATCTTTTCTGCCTCATCGATGAGCATCACAGGTATATCATCCTCTATTCTGTATTTGAGTCGGCAGGTGTGGCAGACGAGTGAACTCCCCTCGTTCTCCAGTTTTACCTCCCCTTTACATTTGGGGCAGGCCAGAATGTCCAGCAGTTCCTGATCGATAGGCATAGGATTTCCTCCGGAAATCAGTTTGGCGTTTGGTGTTTGAAGTTTGAGGTTTTATTCAAAGCAGCTGAGAGCTTCAACTTCAAACCACAAACATCAATCCTCAAACGGCATCCTCAATAATTCAGTAGTCAGAGAACATCTATTTTATATTTTCGATATGACGATGTTAACAGGAAACAATCTACTGGCTTCTGGCTCCTGGCTCCTGGCTCCTGCTCTTCAACCCCGTTATCCCATCAGCCCTCTCCTGCAGCCTCAACAACTCTTTTTTCAGGAAGCGGCTGTCCCGGGCCATTGCTTCTTCACTCATGTCATCATCAAAATAAATTGGATCACTGAAGATCACAGCCCCCTTGCTGAAGGGCCACGGGAGCAGGTAAAGATCCCAGGCGCGGGAAAAGATGTGGGCAGGCCTCGCGGATGCTGCCATCCCGATAACGGGGGCACCGGTTTTCTTGGCCAAATAGATAGCTCCCGGTTTTACCTCATGGATGGGCCCTCTGGGCCCGTCCACAGCAAAGGTTGCGTGATACCCCTTTTCCATAAGTTTTTTCAATCCGATAAGGCCCCGTGCCCCGCTCCTGGATGCCGAGCCCCTCACAACAGCATATCCCAGACCTGTCATTACGCGAGTCTGCAGCTCACCATCCCTGCTCAGGCTGGACATTATCCCCATCTTCCGCCCCGCGAGAAAACCTGTGGGAAGGAACTGTCTTCCGTGAAAGAAGGCCACAACACAGGTCCGACCTGACAATTCAAGTTCATCCAGGATCTGCGCCCCCTCGCAGCGTATGCGGACAGTCCATGTCACGGACCTGATCAAAACCCTTGCGAGTAGCGGGATCAGCCGTCCGGCACTGCCGATACTATTTTCTGATCCGGCCGGTAAGAACATCCGCTTCAATCTCCAGCTTAGACAGTACCTCTTCGATCCGCTGGCAGTCCGAACTGACGGACTCCTCCGAAAGGTCTGCGTCAAGGAGTATCGGCTCACCCAGATGCACATTAGTGCGGCCAAAGGGCATGGGAAGAAAGAAACGATCCCACACCCACCCCAGGGTCACCGAAGGCCATGCGGAAGTGGTCACCGGAACGATAGGGACACCCAGCTTTTTAGCCACAAAAACAGCACCCGGTTTCACTTCCCTGTAGGGTCCTCTGGGACCGTCCACGGCAAAGACCCCTATCTTGCCATTTCGTACCACACTGACTATTTGCGCCAGAGCTCTTGGCCCCCCCCGGCTCCTGGAACCTCTGATGGTGGTATACCCGAAGTTGTGTAAAATGCGTGTCTGGAGCTCACCCAGGTAGCTGATACTGAGCATAACAACGATCGGCCAGTTCCGGAGGTAGTAGATCAGGATGAACAACCGGCCGTGAAAAAATACAAGGATGAAGGGTTCACCTGATTCCACCATGTCCAGAACCGGAAGATGCCCTGTAAACCGGGTTTTAAGGGTAGCCCCGAGCCCCTTGACAAGAGCACTCGCCAGATAAGAAAGCAGCGGCAGAAGATTGTATGCCTGCTTCCTCCTCCATTCCCGGAAGGAACTAGTCCTCTTTGGCCTCGGGGTCATCGGAAGGGTTCTCCTCCACCAGAAGGGAATAAAGTCGGGAGTATTCACCACCCAGATCGATAAGCTCCTCGTGGTGCCCAGATTCAACGATCCGGCCCTGGGAGATAACGATGATACGGTCGGCATCCTTCACCGTGGAGATACGGTGAGCAATGGTCAGGGTCGTTCTCCCCTTTACCAGATTTTCGAGGGCTTTTTGTACCAGATGCTCTGATTCGGTGTCCAGAGCGCTGGTCGCTTCGTCCAGGATTAGGATCGGGGAGTTTTTCAGAAGGGCCCGCGCTATGGAGATTCTCTGCCGCTGCCCGCCCGAAAGACGGGCGCCGCGTTCGCCAATGATCGTGTTGTACCCTTCGGATAGTGATTTTACAAAATCCAGGGCATAGGCTGTTTTTAAAGCCTCTTCCAGATCTGCCTCCGAAACATCGGTCATGCCGTAGCAGATGTTGCTGCCAATTGTGTCGTTAAACAGGACAACTTCCTGGGAAACGATGGAGATCTGCTCTCTGAGGCTTTTCTGGGTCACCTGTTTGATATCATATCCATCAACGGTGATCTTCCCCTCCGTCACATCGTAAAACCGGGGAATCAGGTTCACAAGGGTTGTCTTGCCGCCTCCGCTGGTCCCGACTATAGCCAGCTTTGTTCCCGAGGGGATATCCAGATCGATATCTTTTAAAACGTACTCATCCCCATAGCGGAAGCTGACACCTTTGAAGGTTATGTGACCGGAGCTGCGCGGTATGTCCACGGCGTCCGGAGCATCGTCGATCCCGGGGGAAATGTCCAGGATCTCGAAGACACGCTCGGCCGCGGCCAGTCCCTGCTGAATGATGTTGTTAACCGAGGTTATGTGCTTAACCGGTTCATAAAGCATCATGATTGCAGCAAGAAAGGAAAAGAACTCACCCACCGTCATTTTCCCGTTAATTACCGTAAGCCCTCCGATCCAGATGATGAAAGATACCGACAGTGCTCCGATAAACTCCATCACCGGGTTAGAAAGAGCTTTCACCCTTTCTATTTTCAGGAAGGACTTCACCAGCTTCTCGTTCTGATGCTTGAACTCGTCAAGCTCTACGGCTTCGGTTCCGGAGGCCTTGATCAGCCCTGCCCCGGAGATCTTCTCCTGCATGAGTTTGTTCAGGCTCCCCACCTGCTCCTGGCTGCGCCTGCTGGCCTTTTTCATTTTCCTGCCAAAGCGAACAAGAGGATAGAAAGCCAGTGGGAACCCCACAAGAGCGATCATACCCAGTTGAGCGTTACGGTAGAAAACGACAATCGCCAGGCCCAGGATTGTGAAGACGTCCCTAAAGGCACCCACAAAGGCCTCAGTGACAGCATTCTGCATCATGTTCACATCGTAAGTGACGCGGGACATGAGCACTCCGGTAGGTGTTTCAGTGAAAAATGACAGGGACATGCGGTGCATATGTTCGTAGAGTTCGTTCCTGATGTCCTGGACCATACGGAGTCCTGCCCAGCTCATTACATAGGTCCGGACATACCGGAATATGCCCTTGAGTATGTAGATGGCAATTATGACCACGGGGATTAGAAGAAGCAGCTGGCGATCGCCAGCTATGAATACGTCGTCAAGAACGTTCTTGATGATCAGCGCAGACAGCGCCGTCATGGCAGCCACGCCGATCATAGCGAGGGTCGAGATGACCAGCTTGCCTTTATAGGGGCGGGCATAGCGAAGAAGCCTGAGATACATCCAAAAGGAGTGGCTCATTTCATTGCCCCTGAAACGATTTCCAGGGTTTTTTGAGCCGCCAGCCGGGAAGCCTGATCGCCCTGAAGGGTTCCCAGCACTTCTCGTCCCGCACGCAGATACTCTGCCCTGGCGGGCCCCTCTTCTAAAATCCTCAAACCTGCTCTGGCAAGCCTTTCGGGAATTACTTCCTCCTGGAGCAGCTCCTCAACCACATCTCTTCCAGCAAGAATGTTCGGGAGGCTGAAACGATCGATCTTGACTATCCGTTTGCCAAGAAAATAGGTCAGCCAGGAAGTCCGGTAAGCTACGACCTGAGGAATTCCGAGGAGGAAAGCCTCCAGGGTGGCCGTACCCGAAGAAACAAGGGAAATGTCAGAGATACGAAGAACCTCTCTGGACCGGCCAGCTATTACCGTAACCTCGATACTGGCCTGGGCGAGCATACTCTCGACAAATGTAATTGAGATGGTCTGAGGCAAAGGAAGGTAAAATCTAACTTTTCCTTCAAGTTCGCGGGATATCAGTTGAGCAGCTTTGAGAAAATGAGGAAGCAGTTGTCGGACCTCTGAGGTCCTGCTTCCCGGCAGCAGGCTGACCACCGTTTCCCCCTCAATCTTTTTCAACAAAGGGGCTTCTGCAGTCGAATCTCCCAGGATCTCAGCAAGAGGGTTCCCCACATATGACACCGGCATCCCCAGAGAACGAAAGAACTCTTCCTCGAAGGGAAAAATGGCAAGGATATGATCCACATATTTTCTCAGGTACTTAATGCGACCTTTGCCCCACACCCACAGTTTGGGAGCCACGTAGTAAACCACCGGGATGCCGAGGCGTTTAGCCTCTTTGGCAAGCTCGATATTAAACCTGTAAAAATCAATCAGAACAAGCCCATCCGGTCTGGACTTGCGCATGGACTCTTTGGCCTCGTCGAGGATCTTCCTCAGTCGGCCCATGTCGCGCACGACTTCCCAGATCCCCATGACCGAGAGATCACTGATGTGAACCTGCAGGTCAACGCCTGCCTCGGCCATCCTATCACCGCCAATGCCGGCCAGCTTAATTCCGGGTTCCAATGCCTGAAGCGCCTTTGCCAGTCGACCGCCGTACATGTCGCCTGACACTTCCCCCGCTACGATCATCAGGCTTCGGGCCAATTGACTCCCCCATCCCCGGTTTCAGTGCCCGCAAGAAGGGTTATACCCTTTTCTTCGCACATGGCGGAGATCCTACCGAGATCGAGGAGGAAACATCGCCCAGCCTCTACAACAAGAAGGTTCCCGCCCGCTTCAGCCAGGCGCGCAACGGTTTCCGATCCGACAGTAGGTATATCGTATCTGAGGTCATGATCTCCGGCTGCAAGTTTAACTACGGTTACCCCACCACCCGAGATCATTCCAGCTCTTTTGATAGCCCTGTCCGTTCCTTCCATAGCCTCTACCGCCACCACAGCCCCCCCCTTTATGATGGCCGTCTGGCCAATATCGAGGTTCGCAATGGCCCTGGCAATCCGCCACCCGGCTTCGATATCCGGAACCTGCCGGAGCTGCACAGGCGGTCCGGCTAACCATCCAGCTTCCGGGAGAAGATCGGGCGCCACTTCAGTGAGGGGAAGAACTTCAAAACCGTTCCCTGAAAGAAGATCGACCAGACCCCCCAGGATCGTTGAGGGACAATGGTCCTTAAGGTTGCCCAGGAAAGCTGCCAGAAGGCCGTCAAATTTTCCGGTGCTGAAGATCTCCTCGTGGCCGACCCTCCCGGCGAGAACAACTTTCGCAACTCTGGCCTGTCCCAGGCCGTCCAGTAGCTCCTGGAGCTCGTATGAATTGTACCACCCGGTTTCCCACTCCGGACAGTCGAGGGCCGGGTCAGCTGCGCGTTTCAAACCGGCCACATATACATTATTACCAGCCCCTGACAGGTATTGTGCTATGTGAAGGGGAAGGTGGCCTGAACCGGCAATAACACCGATCCGATCCCCTGCCGAGATCATCTCGTAACGCCCCTTTCAGATGCCAGCACGAATTCAATGAGAAGCTCGACAGCAGGATCCTGAGAGATTTCCGTCCGGACTTTTGCCACAGCTTCGCCCAGGACCAATCCGCTTCTGAACAGGACTCTGTATGCCTTTTTTAAATTGGAGATCTCATTGTCAGAAAGCCCCTTTCTTCTGAGTCCCTCGAGGTTCAGGCCCACCAGCCTTGCCCTGTCGCCCTGAACGGTCGTAAATGGGGGAACGTCCTTGACCACTACTGAGGCGGCACCAATATAGGACAACTGGCCTAACCTGCAAAACTGGTGTACACCTGTCAGGCCGCTAAGAATGGCCCCATCCTCGATGATCACGTGGCCGGCCAAAGTCGAAGCGTTACCGAGGATGACTCTGTTACCGATGCGGCAGTCGTGAGCCACATGAGAATAGGCCATGAAAAGACCATCATCCCCGATGCTTGTCACCATGCCGCCACCCTCGGTTCCACGGTGGATGGTGGCACACTCCCGGATCTGATTCCGGTCCCCGATGACGAGTTCGCTGTCTTCACCCGCGTATTTGAGGTCCTGCGGCATCGCCCCTACTGACGCGAACTGGAATATCCGGTTTCCCGAACCGATGGTGGTCCTGCCTTCAAGAACGACGTGGGGTCCGATGACCGTATCAGCTCCGATGCGAACACCCTTTCCAATGATTGAAAAAGGTCCTACCACGACTCCGGCATCAAGCTCAGCTCCGTCGCTCACAACCGCATGGGTATCGATCCTTGTTTCTTTGAGGGCCGGCATCTAATCCCTTTCGGTTTCCCTGTCCACCAGGATAGCCTTCATCTGGGCCTCGGCAACAAGGTCTTCTCCAACATAAGCCTTACCTTCGAAGCTGGCGATCGTCCCCCTGTGCCTGGTCTGTACGATCTCCTGGCGCAGCTGATCCCCGGGAACGACCGGTCGTCTGAATTTCACCTTGTCGATAGACATGAAGTAGATAACCTTGTCTTTCATATTGTTCTCGATTTCTTCAACGGTTCCTTCGCCAGAAAAAGCCAGGATCCCAGCCACTTGAGCCATAGATTCCAGAATGAGCACTCCCGGCATTACAGGGTGCCCGGGGAAGTGCCCCTGGAAGAAATGCTCGTTTATTGTGACGTTCTTTAAGCCCACGATCTTCTCCCGGGGAACCAGTTCCAGTATCCTGTCCACGAGCAGAAAAGGATACCTGTGCGGCAGGATCTTCATTATATGGGCAATGTCCATTAGCTGTCTTCCTCCTCTTCATTCACTCCGCTGATTTTCGACATTTCTCTCTCCAGCCTGGCAAGTCTTTTTCTCATTTCATCGAGCCTGTTAAAAACGGCTGATGATCTTCTCCATGTTTTGTCATCAGTGGCAGGGAAACCGGCAAGACGGGCTCCCGGGGGAGCATCCCTGGTAACTCCAGTCCTGGCCATGATGATGGTGCCGCTGCCGATTTTCAGGTGTCCACTCACTCCGGATTGCCCTGCCATGATGACATTGTCCCCGAGCACAACACTGCCGGCTAATCCCGTCTGCCCGGTGAGCAGACAATTGGTCCCTGTACGGGCATTATGGGCAATATGGACCAGGTTATCCAGTTTACTCCCGTGACCGATCACCGTTTCACCAAAAACTGCCCTGTCGATGGTACACCCCGCGCCGATCTCCACCTCGTCCTCGATCCTTACGATCCCCGTATGCAGGATCTTTCTGTGGCGCTCACCGACCGCTGCGAATCCGAAACCATCGCTGCCCACGACTGTACCTGCATGGATGATCACCTTGCTGCCGACACAGACACCGCCTTCCAGGACAACGTTGGGGTGGATCGTGGTATCGTCACCGATCGTAGCTCCAGGGCCTACATAGGCTCCCGACATCAGTGTGACCCTGTCCCCGATCCTGGCGTCCTGGCAGATCACCGCGTAAGGGTGGATACTGGGCTCTTTACCTATACTGGCTTTTTCATGGATAAATGAAACACTGCTGATGCCCGCAGCCTCGTAGGGCCTCAAGTAAAACAGTTCCATCGCCATGGCGAACCCCAGATAGGGATTTTCAACACGGATGAGGTTTAACCCGCTGACCTCGGTCTCCCTGGACACGATGACTCCACCGGCCGAAGTGTTCTGCATTGAAGACAGATATTTTGCGTCCGAAAGAAACGAGATCTGATCCGGACCTGCTGTGGTCAGGGGTGCTACGCTCGACACGATGACGTCAGGATCACCAACCAGATCTCCGCCGAGTTTCCCAGCCAACTCGGCCAGGGTGATCTTTTTCACTGCCCTTCTCCCGCCATATAACGCTCATTGTAGAGTTTCACGACTCTATCCGTGATATCCATATTGTCCTCGAAATAGACCACTGCGCTTCCGCTTTTTTCAAGAACGATGGTAAAATTCTCTGCCTCGGCGATCTCACGGGCGATCTTGATGAGACCTTCAAGTATCCTTGAAGAAAGCTGTTGATTTTCTCTTTCCTCTTCCTCTTTGGCCAGGGTCACGTATTCGATAAGCTGAGCCTTGGTCACGCGGTATTTTTCCTTCAGCTCTGTCTGGGCCTCCTGGCTGAGGACTGGACTTTTTATCTTTTCCTCCATGGTATCGAGTTCCGCTTTCATTTTATCAACCTGTTCCTGTTTCGCCATGTGCTTTTTCTTCAGGGTCTCTTTAGCTGCAAGCCCTTCAGAAGTTGAGTTGAGTGCGCCCTGCAGATCCACCACCGCGATCTTGAGCATGGACGCAGCCATAATGTTTCCGGTAAACAAGGTCAGCGAGATCCCGGCCACAGCAATTATTAGTGCTAAGTGTTTGAATGTCATTTTGATCCTCCTAAATCTTTTATGATTGGTGACTTGCGGCCAGCGGATGATCACACTGACATTACTATTCACCATTCACTGTTCACCTTTTAATCTACACTATTCCCTCTTCCTTATTCCCCATTCCAGTTTCTAAAACATCGTCCCGATGGAAAACTCCCATCCCGGTTGCAACTCATCGGGTTTCGGATCGAGGTTGAAGCCCCATTCCAGTCTGAGGAGACCGATGGGCGCTGCCCACCGGAATCCGAAACCTGCGCCATACCTGAGGTCTACTGCCTTGACATCCTCATCCTCAGCCCATACGTTTCCACCATCAAGGAAAAGCACACCTTTGATGTTGGCATCACGTATCAGGGGATAAGTTGCCTCAAGGTTCATCAGGAAAGATTTGGTCCCTCCAACAGGCTCACCATCCGCAAGGGGCCCGACCTTTCTGTATTCAAAACCCCGGAGAGTGTAAAGCCCACCCATGAAATATCTTTCGGTAACCGGGACTTCATCTCCTCCAAAGGGTGAGACGACACCTAACTCCAGATGGACAAGCCCGACCAGATCCCCGGCGAGAGGTGTAAAAAAGCTGCCTTCGACCTGATAACGAACGAAATCGTTGGTCCCACCAAGCACACCGCCCGCTAATTCCGACGAAAGGAGAAGGGTAACTCCCTCTCTGGGATCCCGGGGGAAATCCCGCGTATCATAATTATATCCGAGACGTATTGACGATGTGGCGGAGACCCCTTCCTGTTCCTTGATAAGATCACTGGCATTTAAATCAATGTCGTACACATCGAAGTTCACATAGCGATAACGGCCTGACAGGCTCGATGAATCGCTGAGCATGTAACCCAGCCTCACGCTGGCGCCGTCACTGTCCTGTGTGTATTCGGAATAAACATTGCTTTTGTTGAACAGGTCCATCCCGAAAGAAAAAGGCCCGGAAAACAGCCTCGGTTCAGTGAAACTGATGCTGTAAGTGGAGGTTTCACTACCCGCCTCGAGGTTCAGGTTCAGTTTCTGCCCCCTCCCCGAAAAGTTCCCAAGGGAAAGTTGCAGAGTTCCAACGAGGCCTGACTGACTCGAAAAGGATGCCCCGGCTGAAAGGGAACCGGCCGCTCCCTCTTCAACTTTGACGTGGATATCCGCAATGTTGTCTCCAACCTTGACGGTTCTTACATCCACCGTGGAGAAGAAACCCATTCTCCTGATAAAGCGCTTTGAATCATCAAGTTTCTTCTGATCGAAAAGATCCCCTTCCATGAGACGCATTTCCCGCCTGACGACATAATCCCTGGTTTTGCTGTTTCCGGATACGTGTATCCACCGGATATGCACGGGAGGACCCTTTGTGAGCACCAGGTTAAGGGCAACCTCCTTCTTGTCCTGATCCTTATTGAAAAGAGGCTCGATGCGGCACCAGGCATACCCCTTATCGCGGTAGCTGTCCTCATACATTCGAAGGTCGTTCATGACCTTGCTTCTGACAAAGATATCGCCAATATTGACGCTCGGCTCTCTCCTTATATGATCCGGAAGTTCCTCCCAGTCCCCGGAATAGCGGATCTCTCCAAGGGTGTATTGTGATCCCTCATCCACCTTGAGGGAGACGTACAACCCCTCACCATCCGGATGCAGCTCCACCTCAGGCTCCTGGACCTTGATATCCAGGAACCCATCCTCCATGTAGAGGTACTGGATTCTCTGCAGATCGTCGGCCGCAGCCTTTGCATCGTAACCTCCTGATGATGAAATAAAAGACAGCGGACCGGTCTCTTTGGTCATCATTACCTTCTGGAGCTTGCTATCTTCAATATTTCTGTTGCCTATGATGTCTACTTCGCGGATCAGGAACTTTTCAGACTCTTTTACAGTATAAGTGATCACGACACCCTTTTCGGTTTCCTGAATGTCGGAAGTTATACCTGTGCCGTGGTACCCGGCCGCACTGTATACACCTTCGAGAGCCTTGATCTCAGCGGGCAGTTTACCGGGGTCCGCAAAGGAAAAAGCCTTTACCTTGAGGACCTTCTTCAGTTCGATATCCTCCACCGATTTCCTCCCGATAAATTCGATCCGGCGGACCATGGGGAACTCCGTCACGTTTACAATAAGGGCAACACCGTTTTCAGAGGCTTCCTCATCTATGGACACACGGGCGAAAACTCCCAGTCTGTAGAGACTGCGTACGCTCTGGGTAATAGAAAAACTGCTGAACGGGTCTCCGATGGCTATGGATAAAGCTTTTGTAACGCTGGAGCTGTCAACTCGCTGATTTCCTTCGATACGGATGTCGGTGACAACAGGTGCGGCGCTGGCCTCGATAGCGACGAATAAAAGAACCGCACACAGGAGAGCGAGTGTAGATGTAAATAATACTCTGCAGGTCACTTGTATCACCTCTCCTGGTGAAGCACGCCGTCCCTGAGCTGGAACCTGCGATGAAATCGGGAAGCCATCTCCCTGTTGTGGGTCACGACGAGGAAGGTCGTTCCTTGTGTCTCGTTAAGGTCCAGAAAAAGATCCTGCACTGAAGCTGCCGTTTTCGCATCCAGGTTGCCTGTGGGTTCGTCAGCCAGTACCATGGAAGGGTGGTTGACGAGGGCTCTGGCCACCGCCGCCCGCTGCTGCTCACCGCCAGAAAGCTCACCAGGCCTGTGGTCGCCTCGCTGGGACAGGCCAACCTGCTTCAAAAGCACCTCAGCCCGTTCCCTGATCTGACCTTTTTCTCCACCAGCTATTATTCCGGGCATCATGACGTTTTCAAGACAGGTGAACTCTGCCAGGAGATAATGCATCTGAAAGACAAAACCGATCTTCTGGTTGCGAAAAGCCGCCAGATCCGGTTCTGAAAGGCTGAATATATCCTTCTCGCCATAATGGACGGTTCCGGAGGACGGCGAGTCAAGACCCCCGGCAATGTGAAGCAGGGTGCTTTTCCCTGCACCTGAAGCACCGAGAATACCCACCACCTCTCCGCTCTTCATGGAAAGTTCCATACCATCCAGAACTTCGATAGTCTTACCCGCTTTGGTAAACACCTTTGTCAGCTGTCTGGCCTCGAATATCGGACGCTCCAGGACATCATTCATACCTGAGGATCTCCACGGGGTTCAGCATGGACGCTCGCCTGGCCGGATAAACCGTGGCGATAAATGAAACCACCGTGGCCGCCAGGCAGATGGCAGCAACATCCATTAACTGTACCTTCACCGGAAGTGTGGTTACGTAGTAGACGCTTGCGGGCAGCTCCACGAACTGGTAATTGGCGAGTATGAAGCACAGACCCAGTCCCAGCAGCAGCCCCAGAGTGGTCCCCCCCAGTCCAATGATAAGGCCTTCCAGCATGAATATGCGGCCGATGTTCTTACGTGTCGCCCCCATGGCCTTGAGTATTGCTATCTCCCTGCCCTTTTCCATCACCACAAGGATAAGGGTACCGATGATATTGAAGGCCGCAACGACTATAATGAGAACCAGGATGATGAACATGGTTATCTTTTCGAGCTTAAGGGCCGAGAAGAGGTTCTGGTTCATTTCACGCCAGTCGCGTACCCAGAAAGTGTGACCAAATTCACCCTGGATGTTTTCGGCTATTTCATGGGTCATGTAGATGTCATCAGTCTTAACTGCAACTCCCGTCACCGCTTCACCCAGATCGAAGAAGGTCTGGGCCGCACTGGTAGTGACAAGGACAAGTCCCGTGTCATACTCATACATACCCGTATCAAAAATCCCCTCGACTGCGAAACGCTCCATCAGGGGAACCATTCCGAAGGGCGAGGAGATCTCGGAAGGTGAGACAAGGGTAATAAGATCTCCGATCCGGAGCCCTCTCTGTCGGGCCAGTTCCACCCCTATAACAATTCCATTGTCGTCAAGGTCCTCAAGGGATCCCCTGGTCATGTTGCCGGCAAGGTCTGTGACCCCCGCTTCCAGTACTGGATCGATCCCCCTGACAACAACCCCCGTCACATCTCCCTCCACCTTCAGAAGGGATTGACCCATGACATAAGGAGCCGCTGCCACAACGTGATCCAGATCCAGAACCCTGGACACTACATCCTGGGCATCCTCAATACCTCCCACACCCGTGATGAGGATATGAGAGGTGGTCCCCAGGATCCGGTCCTGCATATAGGAAGAAAAGCCGGTCATGACAGAGATAACTGTGATCAGGGCGGCAACGCCCACCATGATACCCAGGACGGAGATCACCGTGATGAGCGAAACAAAAGCGTGTTTTCGTCGGGAACGGAGGTGGCGCAGAGCCACCATCCACTCAAAGGATCCCAAAAGTCATCCCTCCTGGCAGGGTGCCCGAAAAATCCGGCACACTGCGCATTAGCTTTAACTTATTAATTACAATGCCTTTTCCAATAACAAACATAAAAATGCCCCGGCAACTCAATCCAGAAAGCTTCCGTGCCCGATAAAGTTCCAGATCCGGCATTAGGGCTGTTCTGCCCTCTGGTGGGGGAAAAGGATAACATCCCTGATAGAAGGGGAGTCGGTGACGAGCATGACAAGCCTGTCGATGCCGATCCCCTCGCCAGCCGCGGGCGGCATACCGTACTCAAGGGCTCTGATGTAGTCGGAATCCATGTGATGGGCTTCCTCGTCCCCGGCATCGAATTCGGCCACCTGCTGCCGAAACCGGTCCTCCTGGTCCCTTGGATCGTTCAGCTCCGAAAAGCCGTTGGCTATTTCCATGCCTGCCACGAATAGTTCAAACCGTTCGGCGACCTCGGGATCGGCATCGCTCCGCCTTGACAGGGGAGAAACGGAGATGGGGTAGTCGTAGACAAATGTGGGAGCCGCTAGTTTCGGCTCCACGAAGTGCTCAAATATCTTGAGGTGCACCTTGCCCAGAGGATCTTTGTCCGAGACCGGTATCTCGGCCTTCCGGGCAAAAGCCGCTGCTTTTCCGTGATCGGCTCTGATATCTTCTCCAAACCCTTTCACACCGTTTAAAGCATCGTAAAAAGCCAGACGGGTAAAGGGGCGGGCAAAATCAAGCTCTGTCCCCTGGTATGTGATAGTGCTGGCTCCGGCCGCTTTCTGAACCACCGTCTGGAGAAGTTCTTCAGTAAAATCCATCATGTCGTGGTAGTCCGCGTAAGCCATGTAGAACTCCAGCATGGTGAACTCGGGGTTGTGCATGGTGGAGATACCTTCGTTGCGGAAGTTGCGGTTTACCTCGTAGACCCTCTCGAATCCGCCAACTACAAGTCGCTTGAGATACAACTCTGGAGCCACTCTCAAGTACAGGTCCATGTCCAGTGTGTTGTGGTGGGTTACAAAAGGTCTGGCCGTGGCCCCCCCTGGAATGGGATGCATCATGGGTGTTTCCACTTCCATGAACCCATTCTCGTCCAGATGATCACGCATGTGTTTGATCAGACCCGTCCGTCGCCGGAAGACCTCACGAACCTCCGGGTTGGCAATAAGATCAACATAGCGCTGCCTGTAACGGATCTCCACATCCTTCAGCCCGTGCCACTTTTCGGGCAGAGGTCTCACCGATTTGGTGACAAGAACGATCCGGTCCGCCTGGATGGTCAACTCGCCGGTCCTGGTCACAAAAGGTGTTCCTGAAATACCGACGATGTCCCCCACATCCCACATTTTGTAGAGGGCATATGCCCCTTCTCCAAGGACATCTTTTTTTATGAAGACCTGGATGCGACCGCTGCCGTCTTCCAGCTGCAGGAAGGCGGCCTTGCCGAAATCCCGTACCGCCATTATCCGTCCCGACAGAACATAGCTTTTCCCGGAACCCTCTACCTGCTCCGGAGTCATCCCCTCCAATTCGGACCGGACATCTTTACAGGTGTTTTGTCTTTTAAAATCATTAGGATAAGGGTTTACACCCTCCTCCCGGACCTGCTGGACCTTTTCCCTGCGAGCCGTGATTATCCGGCTTTCGCTTTGATCTGACATGCTTTCCCCTTGCTGGATCGGGCTTTTGAAGCGTGGACCACACGCGTCCCTAAGTTGTTGATATTAAACATTTCAAAGTAATAGAGCGGGGTGGAAAGGTCAAGCGTAATCAGTTGACAGGCGTAATCAGTTGACAGGAAAACTGGTTAAAGTGAAAGGTGAATGGTGAATAGTGAACGGTCCCGCCATTGGCGGGATTCACGGTTCACTTTTCACACTTCACTAACTACTCAGATCCCCCCGCAGGGTTTCCATCAGGTACAGCAAAAAATAGAGGAGTACCAACCCGGAGAGGATTAAAGGGGGCCATGTCCCTTCCATAAGCCAGAACTCCTCGAGAACGAGATGGTTCTCCCAGAAGGCATCGGGCATACCGGGGGCGAGGTAATTAAGAATTCCAAAAAGGAACACCGGGAGGAAAAACAGAAAGACGACAAGGGTTTTCATGACCCGGTTCAACACCGGTACCCGAATTATATCCTTTTCAACCAGCAGCCCAAAGGCAACAAAAGGCACCGAGAAAATGAAGATCTTCATGGCGAAGATAATAATATCTTCCCACTGGGCCATCTTAATGCCTGTAACAGCACCCACGATGGGGGACAGTAAATCCATACGGGCCTCTCCTTTTGGCAGAAATATAAGGAATACTGGTGTGGGTGTCAAGGGAGGGAAGGAATGTTCAGTACCCGGGAGCCAGGAGCCAGTAGAAGAGCCGTGATCAATAATCGATATAATCCCACACTTCGAATTATGAGTCACGAATTACGGAATTTACTTTGCCATTTGGAATATGTCTCTTTAAGGGTTGCTCCGGCCATGTTTTTCCTCCTGACTCCTGGCTCCCGGATGCTGGCTTCTGCACTCCCTAAAATCTTGATTGATTCTATTTTTGAGATTTTGGGGATAAAAAAACCTTGTTGGGATGGTAAGTTACGTTAAGAGACGGAACTTTCCACAACTAACCAACAAGGTGAGAAAATGATAACGAAAACGGTGCTTCCTTTCAAG
>JARGFZ010000017.1 GCA_029210965.1 bacterium
GACCCCGTTAAAAGTTGGGAGCTATTTTAGCATCCCGTTGACAGGTGGTACCGGCCTACTTCATCCCATCTGTGGTGGAAAACATCGCTTGTATAGTAACCCTGGCTTACCCCAAGTTCCTGGATTTTACCCTGCGATGCGGCCTTCAAGTGGCCGCGCTGCGTACCCTGCGGTTAAGCTTCCATCAATTAAATGCTGGATTCCGGGTCATCGCTGTCGCTCTGCCCGGAATGACAGCGGACAAGTATGGGGATTCCTTATCCCATTTATCCCCTTCATCCCTTAAGCTTTAATCTCCAAATTTGTTATAAATCCTGAGAGTTGTACACGCCTCAATGAAATCAAAGTCCGCATCCTTGTGAAGCAGCATCAACCCGTTTTCAATACAGACCGCGGCGATAATACAGTCCACCGTTTTCCTGACTGTTTTTCCTTTTTTCCTGCAATCCCGGTAGAGTTGAGCTGCCATGATATATGTTTCGATACCTCGCGGCACGTATATCGGAAACTCGAGAAGATAATCTTTGGCGCTCTTAAAATCCCTGTCGTTCTTTATCCCCTGAAGAATTTCCGTGAGGATGATATCTGTAATGGAGATATCCGCATCTTCTTTTATGAGGTTGTGTAATATCCGGCGATGAGGTGAATTAGCGCCCTTGAGGAAATCCACCCACACACTGGTGTCCACAAGTATCATGACCTGCTTTTTCTCATTTCACTAAGGCTACCCGTCCATTCTACCTTGCCTTCGAGCTCGAGAATTTTTTTCCTCTTCAAACCACTTACGAGTTCCTGGAGGGCGTAATTTACAAGCTCCTTTTTGGTCTTTTTGTCGGTAAGCTGCATGGCCTCATCGACCAGCTTTTCGTCAAGTTCGATATTTGTCCTTAACATACGTCCTATCCCCCTTTCCACTTAACTTATTGGATTTTGATAGGGTCACAAAAAGTCCGTTATCGGCTTTTTGCTCTTCGATACAAACCACAAATCTATACACCAAATATATTAAATTTATGTGTATTACGCAAGTAGAGGTTTGAGCCCTTCTCAGACTTTCTCAGATTTGCTCCGTGGTGAAACCATCGCATTTATAGCAACCGTGCTTTCCCCAGGTTCAAAAGCCTTCCTCTGCGGCCCTCTGCGTTAAAGCTTTCATCGCCTCAGGTTTCAATAAGCTGTACCTTTTTCAGATCCATCTCGCCCAACCCCATCTTGTAGGCAGCCGTAACGAAGGAAAGATCACCGGGGGTAATGCCGAAAAGAGTCGCCCCGTAGGCATCTATGGCTACCGGGTCCCTGCCTGCCGCGACCCGGTTGAGGACCTTGACATCTTCGAGTCGGCCTCCGGTAGGCCCGTTCCTCACCATGATCCTGGTAGCGTCCAGAACGGTCAGCCCCGGATCAAGGGCTGAGGTCAGATCTGCCAGCTTCTGCCCTATTCCCGAGTGGAAAGACCCCCGGTTCCCCCCCATGAGCCCCATGAGGTTTTTCATGCCCAGGGTGAGGCGGCTGATACTGTGATGCTTTGCTACAGGAATGTTAATGATGATATCCGCCTTCAGGGCCTCCTCGTACAGGGGCCACTTCTTTATAACGATTCCCCAGGGAATATCAGTCGTGAGGAAACGGTTATCACGGACAAATTCCAGGCTGATGCGCCCATCGGAAAGGCCCTTCACCATGTCCTGGATCCCGCTGGTACGATAGGTGCGCCTGGCGTCATTGCATGGCCGGTCCAGGATGACGACTTTAGCCGCTCCCGCCTCGAGACACATCTCACCTATAGCTCGCACGACCTCCGGGTGTGTGTTGGCTCCTTGCTCCACCCGCCTGTCCCATCCAATATTGGGCTTAAGCAGGACACTGTCACCCCTGCTCACGAAGGCGGACATCCCGCCCAACCCCTCGATGCATGAAACCGTAGTTGCATAGGGGTCACCACCTTCGGACAAGGAGATTGTTGAGACAGGACCCGGGAAATTTACGGCAGCACGGCCAACGGATGTCGGGATCACGGACCCTGGAGCAGCAAGGAGGATCAGGGAACCCTTTATGAACTGCCGTCTGGTGAGACACCCCTTCCCCCGGTTCATATGAGTTTTACCTCTTTCAGGTAGTTGCGCGCCACCTTCGCCCGTTTTTCGGAGCGGGATTTACCCACGAGACTGTCCAGACGTCCATCGTCCAGTACCACTCTGGTCCCGATCTTTTCCAGAAGCCGGGGCAGGGCCGGGAACTTCTTGAGGGTTTCCTTGTGAACGACGGTAGAGGCCGGCCCCAGTGATCTGCCATTGCCATCCAGCCCGGAGTACCCCATGGGCTTTAGCCAGATGAGGTTCAGCTCTTCCTCGAACCGCCGCTTGACAGCTTTAAACCTGTCGGCGGCTTCTGCTGAGGACACCTCTACCTCAAGGCGGTCTACGGCACTTTCCACGTAATCCACGTAAAGATCCACTTTGCCTTTCTTTACCGCCTCAAGCAGTTTTATCTGGTCGGGGAAAAACTTCACTTCCACCGTAGTCCCGGTGCGATCGTGGATCAGGATGGAGAGGATCCGGGTCACCATTGCAGGCCTGTCTGCCTCCACAGACCCGAGGACCAGTTTTCGGCCAACACAGGCTTGGGCCGAAAAGGAGGGTAATGCCACAGCAATTACTACCACAAGTAATAAAATGACCCGTATCTGTTTATTAATATTCTGCATAACGTATCCTCATTTTCGTAGTTCCAGCTTTCAAATTTCAAGATGCTTCTGTTGTTGTCATCGCGAGGCAATATACTGTGCCAAAGCGATCTCAGGATGAGATTGCCGCGTCACGGAGTTTGAACCATATTCGGTCTATCAGTAAGAAACGGTTCGAACAATACACGTCCCAGTCCCGGTTCGAACTTTCCATCGAAGAAGAACTCCCTGATCTGTTCCGGGTCAGCCCCCCCCCACCAGTTTCCCTTCATGGGGATGTCGTCCCTTTGCTCCATGCCCATCTTGACGGCGTAATCGCTGTTGCCGGCAATGCTGTTGTTTCCAAAGGTTGTAAGACCTTCGCACTTGATTACGGCGAAAACACCGATTCGGTTACGTGTGATGTCATTATTTCGGATGACAGCGCCCGCTCCCCGCTCCTCGAACCGTATGCCGTTGACGTTTTTCGTCAGCAAACTGTTTTCCAGGGTAACCGGTGCTGTGGAAAACCGGAACCCGTCCACGTTGTGCCGCGACACAAGTCCGGAGAAAGAGCCGCGGGTGTAGTGAACCTGGATCCCGCTGTAGGCGTACTCCACAACAGCGTTGCTGACGCTGGCGCTGTCAGCGTGATTGATCATGATATATTTCCAATCAGCTGGCCCAGGCTCGGCCGCAGCCGAGGTAAAAATAACAGGAACTTTTTCGGTACCAGTTACCTCCAGGCTGCCCTCGACCCGGAGCTCGCTGTCACCGATCCCGTCACCGTCATCGTCCCGCACAGAGAAAACCACCCTGGTGCCAGGAGCGATGTTAAGGATTCCCCCTTTGGCTACGATGACGATCCCGTCCACCTTGACTTCTTTTCTCCAGGTTTCCTTCTGCCTGATAACCTGCTGGATAGGTGTCTCCTCACCGGCAATTCCCCGGCCAGGAATGACCCCCGCTGCAATGACCAACAGCATCAGACCGTAGACAAGGTTATGCTTCACGGGACCAGGACCCTGTATACAGTTATTCCGATCTCTTCGAGAAGCCGGTTGGATTCGACATTCAGGCTGTGATCGGGGGTGCCTTCATAATAACCGAACATTTCACCAGGTGCCGGGTTGTCACCGTATCCATGACGGGCACCGACGTAATACTTGCCAGCCTCCGGCAGAAATAATTGGTACCTTCCCTGTTCATCCGTGATCGTGGACAGGGCAGCCGGTTTGTGGTGACCCATTTCCGGTTCCAGATAGGCGAATACATGTACGCCCTGGACCGGACGGCCCTCCCTGTCCATAACGACCCCTTCAAAACCCGGGCGGGCCCCCGCCATCCTGGTCCCATGGATATCCCTATCCAGGCGCTTTACCACCATGGGAAGGACGATCTCCAACTCCTTGCCATCCTCAACCCTGATGGGGTTGAACCGGTACCAGGATATGAGATCGCCCTTCATCATGGGCCCGACACCTTTGCCTGAATCACGTTTTCGGGCTATCAGGAAATAACGTCCTTCCGGGACCATATCCATCCTGAAGATCCCGTCGGCGCCGGTGGGAGGTGTCCGCATGAACCCCATACCCCTGAACCCGTCGCTTTCATCAAAATAAAGGGACACCGTGACATCCTCAAGGGGCTTGCCGTCCCTGAGAACTTTACCCAGGATCGTCCCCTCCATGCTCTGTTCACCAGTGGAATGAACCACCGGGTCGGACCATGGGGCAAGATCAAAACCGATCCATGGTCTTTCGCCTGGGGCCACGGAAACCGGGTTCTGTCCACACCACGTCCACATATCCCCTGCCGATGCAGCAAGGTAGTAGGTCCCGGGTTTAAGATCCAGGCTGTACTTCCCATCGGGACCCGACGGAGGCGATACAGCCGCCGGTTCACCAGAAAAGTCGATGGTCTGGTACGCTGACACCAGGCCCCCGGCAACTTGCTCTTCTCCTCGCACAAGGCGCCCATCGACTCCAGGGCGGATTTCAACAGTACCTGCCGCGGCCCACCCGGGAGCGGGTCCGGTAAAAACAAGAACCGCCATGAGGAGAGCCGCAACCCCTCTGCAGGCGCCGGCGTTATAGAACGGGCAACAGTTCATCATCCGTCCCTTTCCAGCCTTTGAGGCCGGCAGCTTCAGGTTCCGTTTCAAGGGCGGGGAGATAGAGGACCTTGTCAAGGCGGTAACTTTCCTCACCGAAACCTTCGTAGGTCACCTCGGGCAGATCGTGACCATCGTACAGGGTGGAGATGTCGGCATCCGCACCCTTTTCCATCATCTCCCGGAGGGTTTTTTTATCCCACCAGTTCCCGGTGGCGTCCACCGCCTCGGGAAACTCCATGGGCCCCTGGCCGAGCCTGGGGTTGCGGCTATTCTGCCGGGCCGCTGTTTCCAGTACAAAGTTCTTGGATCCAGCCCTGGATTCCCAGTTGGATGACTGGAACTTGCCCAGTTTCAGATGCGCACCGTTATCGGAAAAAAGGTTACCCCTGATGAGGGGATAGGAAGAAAAGTCGCAGAATATCCCGATCACGGAATCAGCGACTACATTGCCTTTGATCTGGGAGAGGTTCTTCTTGTTAAGGTGCACGGCCTCCTCCATCTTCCGGATCATATTATCCGCAATAGTGGGAGAGGAAAACTGGTTGGCATAGATGCCGTACTTGCCGGCCGTCATGTAGTTGTTCCTTATCACAGGGGATGTGTAGGACAGCGCCAGAACCGCAGCATCGGCATTGTTTACGAACCGGTTCCGCTCTACGATCGTGTCGGGTCCGTTCTGGTAGAGCCTGATCCCCGCCTTGTTGCCCTCGAAGATGTTCCCTTCGATCTTCCCGGGATACCTCTGCAGGACCTGGATCCCAAGACCGTTTCCAACAAAACGGTTCCCTTTCACCGTGGGCGTACCCCCCGAAGCGATACCAAGACCCACATTGTTGTCCTTGAAAATACATCCGGAGATCTCGCCAGTGGACCTCATCTCCGCTGCCAGACCCACCTTGTTATTGGTGAAACGAACCCCTTTTATCTCAGCCACAGCCTCTCTGACGAGGTGAATAGCTGTTTCGGAACCGGATATCGTGGTCTCCGATACTTCCAGACGGGCGGCCAGAATACTTATCCCCTTTTGGGCTCTCAGGATACGCCCATTTGTGATCTCACCCCGGGCGCCGGAAAGCATGGTGATCCCTTTCCAGACAGCCCCATCAGGTGATGACATCTCCACCGGCTTATCTTTACTCCCATCGACCCGAAGGGTGCCCTGAACGGTGAGGGAGGTATCCGGAGCGGCCCGGAGTCGGGCCCCCGCCTTGAGGACGAGAACGCCCTCTTTGGCCACGGTGACACTTTTTTCCATGAGATGCTGCCCAGTGAGAATCAGTTCACCGGTGATCACTTCTGGAACAATTTCCTGGCCCAATGCCGAAAGAGCTGTCACCGGCAGCAGCAACACCACGAGAAAAAAGAACGCTCCTTTGATCCCTGACAGGGTCATGGCAGGATCTCCTTTTTAACTACGATGACGATCTTTTCCATGCCCCGCTCAGGGGGCAGGTGCAGATCATCCGTGCGGCCGGTAAACTCACCTTCAGCCGCCGGCCCCCCGAACCGTTCCTTGGCCACGAGAGTGAAATCACCGCTTACGGGCACAAGGAGAGAATACTGACCAGTTGAATTGCTGGGCTTTGAAAAATATAAAGGACGGCCCGTGACTTCCCCGGACCTGTAGGCAAAGACTCTCAGCCCGGGCACGGGGTTCCCGTCAGCATCCACCACAGTTCCCTGAATCGTTGGCGTGGGCGCCTCTCCCTCTTCCAACTGGCTCACACGGGTCACCGTCTCAAGCCGGATGCGGACCTTTTCACCATCGCTCACCATCACCGGGTTTCCCGGGTAGTAGTTAAAATAATCCCCGATCTCCATGGGGCCGTACATCCCTCCCCGGTTCCTCTTCCTTGCTATGACAAAGTATTTCCCGGGCTTTACCGACACCCGGAAGCGACCGCCCTTGCCCACAGGGATGGTGGCCATTCCGGGGCCTCTGAAACCCTCCAGAGCCTCATCGTAAAGAGTGAGGTAAAGCTTTTCCAGAGGTTCGTCACGGTAGGAAACAATCCCCTCAATGGAGGTTTTCGAGTCCGGGATACGTTCTTCAACCGCGGTTTTAACCAGGTTGAACCCTACAGGGGTCCAGCTGCCCGCAATGACAATGACGGGACTGCCGCTGTAGTAGCAGTAATAGTCACCTGTATCAGGTCGGGCATCCGGACGAAGGTTCCCAGATGCAGAACTCCTCGCTACCAGTGTGTACTGCCCAGGGGGAAGGGAAAGCCGGTAGGTGCCATCGGTGGCAACGGGATCTGAAACCGCCACAGGGTTCGCGAGATACTCACTATCCCCGTCGGAATAGGCGCTGACGATGACCCCCGGAACCAGTTCACCTCTGTAGGCAACGCGGCCGTATATGCCGGAATCTGAACCGGCCAGGGTTGACGGAGGGCTGGCAAGTATAAGGCATAGGAACCCAACCCAGAAGCCGGGAGCCGGGAGCCCGGAGCCAGTAACTTTCTTTATCTCAGATCTCATATCTCATATCTCAAATAAGCACTCGCTAGTCATCGCGAATCACGCCGCTGGCGTGATGAAGCGATCCCGGTTCTGAGATTGCCGCGTCACCCTCGCTCACGCCAACGGCGTGACTCCTCGCAATGACAAAAGCTCATTCAACTTCCAACATCAAACATCAAATTTAAAACGATCTTTCTTCGCGGACTTCGCGATCAGGCAGAATTTGCTCTTCTCCTGCGTTCTGCGTTATGCATTCTCCGTTCTGGATTAAGTTCTTGCCAGACCCTAGACCCCAGACTCTAGACACTGGTTTCCAGGATGCTGTTGCCCTATGCATTATGGAAACCATTACCATACTTCCCTCACTACTATATCGCAGGTGGCCGAGGTCGTGCCCTCCTTAAGGGTCACGGGCCGTGGACCTTTTTCGTCCCATGCTCCCATAAACTCACCGGGTTCCACCGGTCCCCCGAACCTGGTGCGCGCGCCGATATAATACTCCCCCGGCTGTGAGATGGAGACGTTGTATCTCCCGTCCTCCCCGGTGGGAGCTGAAATTGATACCGGCTTTCCAACCATCCTGCGGTCATCGTAAAGAAAAACATAGGCACCTGCCATGGGAGAGCGGTCCTCGCCCACCACCAGTCCCGTAACTAAAAAATCTCCCTGCACATTGGCCCACTGCTTTTCCTCCCACATGCGCGGGTCTACTGAGCGAAGCTGGATCTGCCCCATTTCCACAGGTGCGTTCCCCACCTGAATGGGGTTGGACCGATAATCCCCCACCAGATCCCCGATGCTCACCGTACCCATACCGTCACTGCCCATACCGTTACCGCCAATACCATCACCAGATGCCTCGAAGCGAACCGTTACCGTGTAGGCCCCCGGCGCGAGACCGGCTGTAAATCGACCATTTTCTCCAGCCCTCGCACGGCCCAGATACCCTGGTCCCCGCCTGGTGCCATCGGGGTAGAAATAGACGTAGGCGCCGGCCAGGGGCCCCTCGGGTCCGTGAACAGATCCAGACACCGGGATATCACCGGCCATACCCGCCCCTACACCCATATCTCTGAGCTGGATAGGGGAAACTTGAAGCACATCCCGGCCCACTTCAAGAGGACTTTTCCCGGTGGAACCAAACAGCATCCCCCCCGACCCGGGACCTTCCGGCCGTTTCCTGGCGGTCACCCGGTAGGAACCCGGCGGGAGGGAAAGGTTGAACCGGCCGTCCGAACCGGTGTTCGTGGATCCGACAGCATCGGAATTGGGCTTACGTGTGTCGAAAAGCTCCACATATACGCCGGGTACGATCTCACCGCGATACTCAACCGCTCCTTCCACACCGCCCCCTGCCCCGAAGGTCAGACCGGGAAAAAAGAGGGTCAAAAACATAAAAAACAGCAAAGGACGTATAGTCATTTTGAATAAGGCGGGAGGTCGCCCTCCCGCCTCCCTCAGCACGGGTGTACGCTGCTGCTGCCCACCAGTGTGGGCCTGATGTAACGCATTTTCTTCACAGGTCGACCTCCTTTCGTGCAGCCTCCCCCTCCCGGCCCAGAGACCGGATAAGAGGAAAGGTAAGGGCATAACACAGGACGCCCAGGACCAACGCCCTGGAGTAGCCAAAGTTCATGGCCATGACAATGGATCCGAGGGAACCTGCCACCGAAGCGGCCCCGTTCACAGCCCATGCCCACGGAACGAATGATCTACCGTTCCGGGAAAGGTAGGACAGGCCTACGGGAAGGAATATCCCCATCACGAATCCGGGGGGCACCATTATCAGAACCGAGATCAGCACCCTCAAACCGGTTGAAAGGTTTAAGGATGGCGACAGGGCGCCCGACAACATCCATATACCTGGAATGAGCAAGAACAGTGCCACCTGTAATCGGGTCAGCATGGTCTCTACGTGGGTACCCTTTTTCCCCGCCCAGAAGCTGCCTGCGGCCGAAGATAGCAGAAGAGCGGCCAGAACAACCGTGAGGGAATAGGTGGGGTTTCCAAGAAAAAGCGCCAGCCGGTGCATCATGACAAGTTCCACGATAATGTAGCCCAGCCCTATGCCGGCAAAGTAGATGGAGGCCCTCCACACAGGCAGTTCATGTTGTTTACGGGCCCCTTTTCCTTGTAAAAAAGGGAGCAGCAGGAGGGCCAGAAGAGGCAGCGCCAGGAGCAGCGCCATGGTCCGAAGCACGACAATGTGCCTCTCACCTCTTTCCGTTGGCTTGAAAAAGACGTTGAAAAACCTTGACTTGGGGACGTTGTTGTAGAAAAACGGCCTGTCGTCGGTAGGGGGCGAAAGATCGAAGCGCCCGGCGGTGATATCAATACCCCTTACCACATCACCGAAACGTCCCTCAGTCACCATGCCGGGCAGGTACTCGATGGTAAATCCGCGTTCCAAGGTCAATCGATGAAGCTCTTTAATATCGAAGGAAGTGAAACCGCGGCGACTCACAAGGACCGTGGCCAGCCCACGTTCCCTGATCACAGCGATGGATTCTTCCGGGTTAACTGCGCCCTGGTCTATCAACAGGTCCCTGGCAAGGGACACCAGGCGAAGGGCCCGGAGACCGAAAACCGACCGTGTAAGTGACAAAATCCCGTCATCTGTAAGGTGATCCCAGTACTCTTTAAAAGCCTCACTGGTATAGAGGAAGTTGGCGCTCAGGCTGAAAGCGCCCGCAGAGGGGCTGATCTCCCCGAAAACAGAAGAGGCCTGGATGACATCAAATCGCTTTCCAAGCCGCGCCAACTCGGATCGTCCCTCTCCAATGATAACCTTCACCCCTGGCAAAGAGTAAGGCCCTCCGGAATATTGACGGAAGGTCTCATCAGCGGCCTGAACGATTAGGGGGTTAAGTTCAATGGCCGTGACCTGACTGGCTCGGGTGCCGAGGATCGCGAGAATGTCTCTACCGCCGCCAGGACCAATAATGAGGGTGTCGGCCCCGGGCCTGAGGTGCGGGCCAAGAGAAATAATGTGCCACGGAGCCCATTCAGGAGATGGATCCCCATCACGGTTTTCAATAATGGGTGTGTATCCGGCATCGTCCACCAGCATTCCCATGTTGCCCGGCTGGGCCCCCGTGTACCGGCGGCTGATCCCCCAGGACTGTTCAGCCTCCCAGCGGCTGAGAGGATAGACGACCACCCTGGAAAGGGCGTTCCAGGCTGAATAACGGATGTCAGGTTCGTACTGGCCCCTGGCATACTGAAGCCGGACCAGCCGGTCACCGGGACCGTTGTATAGAGCCAGGGCGGCCGTCACCAGGACCAGGGCCACCGCTATGTACCTCCCGGTTTTTTTTGACAGGATGGCCACCGCACCAAAGGCCCCCACACCTGCAATGAGCAATAGTGAAGGTGCCCCCAGCACCTGCAGTCCGGGTACGAAGATCACACAACCCGCAGCTGCCCCCGCAAGGTCCGCCGCGTAAATGGCTCCTATCCGGCGGTCGCCAAGCCGCAGAAAAAGTCCTGCCAGGACGATCCCGGCAGCGGTGAAAGGCACTGTGATGACCGTGTACAGTACAACCATGGAAAGAACGGCCGCCATATCGGGACCCGGAGGCACCTGGCGAAATGGCTGAAAATAAGGCTGATGGAAAAAACTCAGGAGCGGAAACAGGATGTCCGGTTTAAGACGTGCAATTCCCAGAATGAGGAAGGGCACCGCCGCCGAAACGCCGAACAGGGTCGTCCACGGGATCAGGCCGGACGGAAAATCCCGCTCCGGCACCAGAGAGGGCCTCAGGTGTACCAGTACACCCCCCAGCGCGAACCCCAGGAGAGCCGCGGCGATGGACAGGGAGGCGAAATGGTACCACATGAGCACCGAGAACAACCTCGTGAGGGTCAGTTCATACAAAAGGACACCGAAGCTCAGGAGGAAAATGGCGGCGCCGAGGCGGCGATGAGGGTTCACTCGGGGATCTCCCACCGTATTTTCGACAAGGTCAGGCTAAAGGCACGCACAACACCATCCCTGGCACCATAAACAACAAGAGCGTCATTTTCTCTGCCAAAAAAAGCTATGCCGTGAACTGCTCCCCGAGATTCAAGAGTTCCCAGGAACCTTCCGGTACCGGTAAAGATACCGACTCCGTTGCTCTCAGTACCGGCCAGCATCAGACCATAGGCCGGTCCACTGACGACGTGGACAGCGGAACCCATATCCAGGCTCCACATCAGAGCGCCGCTCCCTGTGAAGGAGGAAACAGTCCCGCTCCCGTCTCCCACCATTATCTGATCATGATGATGCCGCAGCACAACTGGAGCGCCATAGGTCCCCGACCCGGAGAGCTTTCGACGCCATGAGATCAGCCCCTCTTTCAGGCGGTAAAGAACCCCGTCCCAGGTCACCGCAACCAAACCATCCTCGCCGATAAAGGCGGGTGCAGCCCTGACAGGACTACCCAGGTCAAGATGCTTGAGAACTTCTCCTTCGCGGCTCACCTTGAATAGGGAACCTGCGTCTGTACCGACCCACAGGAAATCCTGGGCCAGGGCTGCCGCCCCCCTGACAGGACCGTCCAGGGGAACGCTCCACGTCCATTCCATTTTTGCTGTATCCAGCCCCCTGAAGTCGCCGTTCCATAGCCCCATATAGATCTGGCCCGTCCAGCTTCCCACAGGAGATGCCTGCCTGTGATCATCCACCATGGAAGGGGCCCATTCAACGGTAGTCAGGATCTCGCCTGAATCCATATCAACCGCCCGTACTGCTCTATCCCATGATGGAAAATATAAAACACCATCAATGAATTCAGGTGTAGCATCGGTTACATCGGGTATGGAAACACGGGCAACTTCAGCCCCGGTTTCCGTTTCCAGAACCAGCAACCCCTCCTCCCAGCTGAGCACAGCGATCTTCTCATGATCGGGTTCCTTAAAAACAGGTGCCGCATCAATGAAGGATCCGACACGTTTCCTCCATATCTCCTTTGCACTGTGTTGCCAAACCATGGGACCCGGTGTCCATTGGGACCAGGGAAAGCCTTCAATGGCCTTCCCAGGATCGATCTCACCCTGAAACCCTTCGACCTGGAGAGAAACGCCATCCTCCCTCCGGTTCCCCATCGTTGCCGGCGGTTCTCCTTCGTAGAAGTCGCCGAACCTGATATCCGATCTCTCATTTCCCTCAAACAGGTTAAACCCGATATTCGAGCCTCCTGCATTTTCGAAAAGGAAAATCCCGTGACCATTATTTTCAATCCGGTTATCCGCGATGTTTATCCTGGAGTCTCTCAGGTTTATCCCCTTACCTTCATTCCCCCGGATCAGGTTAAAAATAAACTCAAAGCTGCTGTTGCCGAAGCGTGTCCCGTCTATATTGTCCCGAAAAACCGAATTCATGACATATCCTGAGCTGAAATGAACATGCAGGCCGTATCGGGAATGCTCCAGGATGCAGTATTCCAGGACACTGCCCTCGCTGTGATCCATTCTCAGCTCAAGCCAGTCTCCCGGTTCCGGCTGTGACGCTGCGCTGGAAAAGTATATGGGCGCGTCCGGATCACCCCGGGCAATAAGCACCCCTTCGATGATCAGTCGTGAATCGTTGACGCCGTCCCCATCGGGATCAAAGGGCTCGAAGAGGAAACGGGTACCGGGCTTGACCGTCAAGGTGGCTTTGGGAAAGACTTTTACCTCACCCTTCACCCGGATGGTACCGGAGACAGTTGTGTCCTGATGGATCTCGGGGGGAATGGTGTTAATAGACATGCCCTGCTGCTTCACCTGAAGGCTGGAACAGGCAAAAAGCAGAAGGAATAGGGCCACAAAGCAGGAGCCAGTACCCGGGAGCCGGTACTCAGTAATATTCTTTAAGATCTCAAATCTCATATCTCAGGTAAGCACTCCCTTGTCATCGCGAACCATAGCTTGCGTGAAGCGATCTCAGGTCTCATATGCTCTCTTGCTTACTTCGCTCGAATTTCAGGTTTCAGTCTTTTGTCATTCCGGGCCAAGTGAAACAAGGACCCGGAATCCATTTCAAACTCTAAACGTCCAACCTCAAACTTCAAACCACAAACTGGATTCCGGATAATCACGCTGTAGGCATGATTTCCGGAATGACACAGTGTTACTCACCTGCTCACCACCTCCATACTCCCGTACTGATCTTTTTCAACATTCCCCTGCCCTGAGCTTGTCGAAGGGTGCGTTCTGCATTCTGCTCCTACCAAACCTCTTTCACAACTATATCCACCCCCTCCACCCTGTCCCCCCATTGAAGAGTCAGGGAGTGGTCCCCGGTACCGTCGTAAAAACCCATGAGTTCCCCCGTCTCCGGAGGTCTGCCGATCACAGATCTGGCAGCGGCATAAAATTTTCCGCTCCTGGAAACTTCAAGCCGGTAGGTACCGTCCTCCCCGGCAGGTGATGAGATAAACGCGGGCCTGCCCAACATCTCGGGGATACTGTACAGAACGACCCGAACACCGATGGCGGACTCCCCCGTTACGGTCCTTACCTTACCCTGAACGATGATCGATTCGCCGTGGGCAAGAGACCCTTCACCACGGGGCCGGTTCACCATGAGCATAGGTATATCCAGGACAAGCCCTTCTCCGGTGCGAAGAATAATCGGACTGTAAGAATAAAAACCGGCCAGATCACCTTTCAGCAAAGGTCCCTGGTAGGAGTCCCTTCCGGCCTTCGATCTCGCCAGAATAAAGTATCTTCCGGGCGGCACGGTGAGAATAAACTTACCGCTGTCATCGGATGGATCACTCTCTGCATAGGGTAATCCATGGAATTCATCGCGGGCGTCCAGAAAAGCGGCCACAACGGCTCCCGGAACCGGTTTCCCCTCCAGAAGAACCCTACCCCGTATCCCTTCCCCGGGGACAACTGCTGGTGGATCAGTGGATTCCACAAAGGGGAGGACCACAGGATCCTTCAAGTCCCCATGAACCCGAACAGGGTTATTGGTATAGAAGGCGAAAAGTTTTTTACCGGAAAAGGGATCGGAGCTCCATCCCATCAGGAAGTATGGACCTGGGGGCAGATCGATGTCAAAAGCGCCGTCCTGCCTGATTGCAGTCTTGTATACAACTCCTCCGGGTTCGGCTCTCATGAGGATCACCTCGCCAGATGGCAGGCTCTTTCCTTGATATCGAGTTATTCCGGTGAGCGTAAAAGTGTTTGAAGTCACTTCGGGCGTCGTGGTGCAGGAAAAGACCACAAATAGCAATGGTAATAGTAATAGGGCTCTCGAATTATTCATGTATTTGAGGCAATCTAAAATCCAATAAGTGGAGTAATGTTCGTCCCTCCGGGCCAACCAATAGTCACCTTCCTTTCTCTTCCTCCCCCTATTGAGGGGGGAGGATTGAGGTGGGGGTGAAAGAAAAGGACCCGGAGTCCAGTGACGTTTTTCATGGATTCCAAATAATCACGCCACTGGGGCTGATTTCCGGAATGACAACACAAAGCAAAGGCTGCCACAGTAAACAGCGACAGCCTTGCAAGAACCATGTCTAAATCCAAAAACCTGCGGTTATTAGGGCAGGTTTTTGGAAACAAAATAAGCATTTAAACTCTATCAGTTTAATAAACCAGAGGACCAGCCTAACTTCCTTCTACGATGGTGACGGTCTGGCCGTTGCTGTAGGTCCCGGAAGCCTTGAGCCCGCTGGGGAACACCACATCCACCTGGTAATCGCCGGCCGCGGGTAGTCCGAAGTGAAGTTCCAGGGGAGCCTGGGAACAGAAACCGGTCATGGTCCTGACCTCCTGTACACCGACGAGCTTCCCGGCGCTGGACACGCTCACTCTGGCGCCCACCGCATCGGCGTTGCTCACGGTCCCTTTGAGTTTGATCTTCAGGAAGCGACTGTCGTTCTGATCGTTGCGGTACAGGCGGTTGCTCACGCCCCAGTTGACCACGTAAAGATCAAGATCTCCATCGTTGTCGATATCGGCGAAGGCAGTCCCTTTGGTCCTTACAGTCTCGTTCTTGAGTTCCGGGTTCTGGTCGGCCACGTCTGTGAAAACCCCTGAACCGTCGTTAAGGTAGAGTTTATTGGCGAGTTTACAATCCCCTTCGTACAGATCCAGGTCACCGTCGTGATCCACGTCACCGAAAGACGGGCCCTTGCCCCAACCCTCATCGGCGAGGCCGGAAACCTCAGAAGCATCGGTAAAGACACCGGAGCCGTCGTTGAGAAACAGTTTATTGGAGCCGACATAGTTGGAGACGAAGAGATCGAAGTCACCGTCCCTGTCCACATCAGCGAAAGCGGCTCCCAGCCCCCAGTTCCCGTCGTCCACTCCTGATTCCCTGGAAACATTCCGGAAAGAACCGTCCCCCTTGTTCATATACAGATGATTGGGTTCACCGGCAGGATAACGTCCGTTGACCACATAAAGATCCTGGAAACCATCACCGTTAACGTCTGAGAAAACGGCACTCCAGCTCCAGCTGCGATCCCCCACTCCCGAGGTATCAGTGACGTCCTCGAAGGTCCCATCCCCATTATTCCGGTAAAGGGTATTTTTGGCCCCAACGCCGTAGTTAGCCAGGTAAAGATCCAGGAATCCATCGTTATCCACATCCGCAAAAGCGGCGGAGTAGGTAAACTCCTTGGAACCGACACCCGCTTTTCGGGTCACATCCACAAAGCGCCCGTTCTCATTGAGCAGAAGCCTGTTGGCCTCGATCTCGTAACGGCCTCCCTTGACGATGTAAAGGTCCTGGTCCCCGTCGTTGTCAATGTCCCCGAAACACGAACCCATGGACATGCCGCTGTCATCGAGCCTGTCACCCGCCTCCCGGGTAGCGGGCACGAAGGTACCGGTGCCATCGTTAAGGAAAAGGCCGTTCTCGCCCCCCTTGTTGGAAACGTACAGGTCCAGATCGCCATCCCCGTCAACGTCTGCAAAGGCAACACCCTTGCCGTGTCCCCTGTCACCAACCCCGGCCACATCGGTGATATCGGTAAACTGGAGAGCATAGGCAGCAGCTGGAAGAACCAGGAAGGCAAAAGCGATCGCCGCGTTACAGAATATAGATCTTCCCCTCAGCTTCATGAAATTCCTCCTTATTGTGCTCACATTATTTCGGTCTGCTTAGTAAAAAATAGTACCATAAACAGGCTGTTTCAAAAAGATATGATATCTCCGGTGATCACTTTTCAAAATTCCATAAGGCTCAACTGCGGTTCAGGTCACCAGCCTGAAAATCAGCCCTGTAGCAACTGCACCGGTAAGGCACAACCCCAGGTACAGATAGAACAGTCTGCGTTCGAACACTTTCCAGAGCACCAGGAGCGCCGGAATGCTGGTCACCGGCCCGGCTACCAGAAATGTAGCGGCCGCCCCCGGATCCATCCCCAGATCCAGCAACCCCCTTGTGATGGGTACTATCGGTATCTGGTGAGCGGGCAGCGGCGCTCCCAGGATCGCTGCCCACAGGAGCGAGGTCACACCCGAACCACCCGCGATGGATTTTATGGCATCCACCGGTACCGCAAGCTCCAGAACAACCTGCAGGGCAACCGCCAGAAGAAGGAACTTGCCGACGAACCACGATGTATCCCGGGCCCGCTCCAGAAAAAACAGTACCTTGCTGTCCCTCTGCTTCACAACCATGGTGGGAACCGTGATGTCGTTGGCACACGCTATATCGTAGGCGGAGGCCAGGGACCCGTCTTCCTCGAAAACAGGCTTGATCCTGACAATATCCTTTGAAAAATTACTACGTTTTTCAAGGATATATGTTACGCCACCCACCAGGAAACCCATGCCCACGGCACTGACGATCTTGGTCCACGCCAGAGCGGGCCCCAGGCCTGCCCAGGTGATCGTCAACGCATCGGGACTCATGAGGGGAGATGTGGCGAGAAGGGCCAGCAGTGGGGGGAGAGGAACACCTGACAGGGCCAGGGGAATGACGATGGGCAGGACGCCGCAGGCACACAGGGGGCTGAAAACCCCCAGGAAAACAGCCAGGGGAATGGTAGCGGCCCCTGAATCCCTCATGTAGGCCCGAAGCTTAAGATCCCATTTGAATGTCTTGATAGTGGCGGCAAGGCCTACCCCAAGGATAAAGGCTGGAAGGAGCTGATAAAGCTCCCTTCCGTACATCCCGATCGCTTCAAGGATCAACCTGTTCAAGATCAGTTCCCGGGAAACCCGCTGATGGTGCCCATATCCACTACGGCCTCTGTCTCAAGGATCTCCTCATCGGGCGCCGATGTGAACATTTCCATCAGGGCAGACCTGCTCTCGGGTGTTTTTTCTTTCCGTATCTGCTCCAGAAGCTGCGGCCTCGGTAAGACCATGACACCCTCCCGGGCCCCTTCCACAGTAAGGATGAAAGAAAAGTTCCGGCCCCTCAGCAGGACCAGGTTCTGGTTCCCCCAGGTGCATCCGGTAAAGATCTGGATGCCGTCGATGGCGCATCCGTATCCCCTGTAATAACCGTAGAGGTGGAGGGCATCACCCGGGATTGCGACCAGCTGCCGGGCCGTTTTCGCTGTCCTGGCGCCCAGGAGGACCATGGGGCACAGGTGCCCGTGGACCTGTTCGATAAGAGCCAGGTCGGTCTCAGAAAGCGTAGTGGTGAGGGCAGTCGTCACGGTAGATCTCCCAGTATTTCTCATACATATCGGGCGAGATCCAGGGCTCCACCTGCCCGGCCGCCACAACGAAATCATCCATTTCAACCTTGTCCGAATCCCGTTGTACAGCGTTCAAAACGGCTCTTTTACATAGGTTTTCTATGTCCCAACCAACGAAACCTTCCGTGATCTCAGCCAGTCGGGTAATGTCCACCTCCCCGCCAAGGGTCGGGATCCTCTCTATGTAGATCTTCAGCATCGCCTCCCTGTCTTTTCCGGTGGTGGGGGCTACGAATATCTTTCGATTAAAGCGGCTTTTCTCTTTGATAATGGCCTGATCAACCGCATCCACCCGGTAGGCTGAACCAACCAGCATAATATCATCCCGGTCATGGATACCATCGATCTCCCGTATGAACACCTCCGTGAGCGCCTTGTCCGCAAAAGTGGGTGGTTTACCCCTGAAATTACCCGGGCCCCACTCATAATCCGCACCGGCCCTTGGCGCCAGCCACTCCGTATCGGAAATGTAAAGGACGCAGGGAGCCTCGTGTTTGGCGTCATGGAAGGCCTGCTGAAGCTCGTCGGGCTTGCCGAGCATCTCCTGCCCTGAGACATATACATAGGAAACTCCTGCCTCCGTGGCGGCAGCTTCGGCCAGCATGGTGATACCTACACCCAACGGCCCCCAAATGAGTACACCAGACGGGAGGGTAAGGTGGTGTTTGGCCAGCTGTTCCTTTTTCTTCAAGGGAAGGCTCACCATCTCTTTGACATGCTGCTTGGGTCCCTCCAGGCCTCCGATATCGTCCCAGGTCATGGTGGGATCCTTGACTTCATAGTAGATGCGGTTGAGTTTACGATGCAAAGTGTACGCTCCTTAGCGATTGTAGAAGGATGAATAGTTAAGGAGGAAGAAGGAATATCACATTAGTTTCTTATATTCCAGAGACCCATGCAGGGTCGGGCCTGATTTGGGAAATTACAGTAAAAGGATCACTTTCGATTTTCTTTCACCCTTCATCCTTCGTCCTTCATCCTTCATCCTTCCTCATTCCTCATTCCCACGTATTATACATTTCCCGTGCCAAATTCAGGCTTTTCTGTCGTAAATGAATCTATCCACACAATCCGGCAATTCCAACTCGTCAATCTTCACATCGACCCGCTCGAGGATGGCCCTTCCTCTCAGGAGGAGAGGCCCCTTGAGCGCAGGACTGGTCATCACGATATCCTTATGGGCAGTACAGGTGCGTCCGCAGTCCTTTATGGGGTTCCAAACTCCTTTATCCTCTTTATAGAGCCAGGAACATGCCCCTGACACCGCAATCAGGCGCGTGTCCCGGTGAAAGGAAAACAGGAACCCGTCCATATCCGGCAGCGGCAGCCAGTGCCTGGGGGGATCCAGTTCAATACGATCGACCCCTTTGACCTTGAGAAAGGCAAGAAACGGACTATCGTACAGAGGTCCCCAGGCAAAATACCGTCTTGTGGGAAGATCGGATTCATCCCGGGAGTCGAAGACTCCAGGTCCCCTTCGAAACCTCATCAGCAATCGGCCTGCAGTGATCCCAACCCCCTCCATGCCCCCCGCCTCATCGCCAAGCTCATTAAGGACTCCCCAGTCGTTGACCACCACCTCGCCCCATCCATGGGAAACCGCAGTGGTAACGGCATTCAGCACATCGGCAACCTCGTCCGGCCCCGCGACGGGGGTCACCAGGCTTAAGGCGGCAGGATCCATTTGTCGGGACAGGTGCCGAACTTTCCCGGCAGAGGGAACCAGCTGCGGGCAAAACTCAGACCCGATCCTGATACCATCGAACCCTTCCGGCAGCGAATCCCTTTCCCGGCCCTCAAGGTAGCTTGACCTGATCCCAGTCATCAACATCCTGGTCCCTGCCCACATGGGTCAACGTCAGGGTAGTAGCAGTTATGCTCGCAGCAACGGCGGCCGTACAGCCTTTGGTAACTCTCCCTGCATGCTCTGAACCAGGCCTCATTGGGGTGGGCAGGCACCTCTTTCAGAAGTCGGCCTAGCTGTCCCACAAGCTGAAGTTTGCGCTGCAAGGGAGCCCCTCTACCAACAACCTTGAAGGTGGAAACACCAGCGGCCTTCAGTGCCGGGAGGGCGCACAAACCGCAGCCGTCCCGCCTGTCGCTTTTCCTGATCCCGGAAAAGTGGCCCGAGATGTTTAGCGGCGGGCGATCCCCGGCTTCATCAGCCAGGTCCCATTCCCATTCGCAAGGCCATCGCCTGTCCGGGCTGTCGTGGAGGAAGGTGCAGATCCCTTCGATATTAGGGCACTTGCCCACAAGGATAAAAGCCTCGTACTCCACCGAAGGCATGGCCCCTGTCAGGGCAGAGATCTGTTCAAGGTTCAGAAACCTGGGGAGGATGACTCTGGTGATCCCCTGGTCGACATAAAAACGCACGGAGTGGGCATTGGCGGCGATCCCCATGGTACTCAGATGCAGAGGGAGTTCGATCCCCTCATCTCCGAGACGGACAATAAGTCCCGGATCAGCTACGATGAGAGCCCCTATACCGGCATGGGCTGCCCAGCGGGCCAACTCAACAACGAGGGGCATCTGCTCATCCATGTAAAACGGTGCGTTCAGGGTCAGGGCGAAGGCCCCGCCGTGCTCCCTGGTTTTAAGAACTGCATCCTCCAGTTGGGCCATGTCGGGGAACTGGGCACTTTCAAAGGTTCTCTGGTTGAGTAGGACCGTTGAGGGGAACCGATCTGCCCATTCGATGGGAAGAACGCCACCGTACAGCCAGTGCGCGCCCGCCTCCATGAGGGGTGTTACCTCCTCGATGGCGTTCACGGGTGCGAGAATTTCTGGCTGCGTGTTGTCAGCACGACTGATCTCAGATCTCATATCTCAAATCTCATATACTCGCTTCGCTCGAGTTCCATGTTCCAGGTTCCACGTTCCGACTTTCAGCCTATCGTCATTCCGGGCCGAGTGAAATGATGACCCGGAATCCAGCCTTATGCTGTGGATTCCGGATAATCACGACCTGTCGTGATTTCCGGAATGACACCGCGCTATTTTTGCACCTCGACACTTCGATACCTAGATACATAGATACATAGATACTTGATTTCTCCCATACTCCCACGCTCCCCTGAACCCCCGCGTCACCGCGTCCCCGTGTCCCCGCGTCCGCCTTTCTTCTTGTTCCAGAATTTTTCCTTCCTCTTGTTCCAGAAGGTCGGATCTGATTTTGCTGTAAGCACATCACCCACGATGATGATGGCCAGGGACGGGTCACCGGAAACAAGTCCGAAAATATCATCCTCCCCCACCACCTCGGCCATGGTGGAAACGGTACACCGGTAAACCTTTTCACCTTCCATCCCCACACGGGACAGGATGGCCGCAGGAGTCTCGGGTGCAAACCCTCCGGACAGCTCCTCAGCCAACTGCTCCAGCGGGCGGTTGTTCATGTAGAGAACCATTGTTCCGGCGGCCCTGGCAAGCCGGCCTAGATCCATGGCATCACCCGCTTTATCGATATGCTTGGGGCTGGTGAGAACAACGGAGTGACTGACACCCGGCATGTCCAGGGTCTGTTTGATGAGAGCAGCAGCAGCGTTTAAAGTCCCCACCCCGGCGATGACTTTCGATCTCTCGGCAAAATGCTCGACGATGGGCAGGAAGGGTGAAAAAACCGTAATGTCCCCCGGCACGAGAAAGCCCACCGGAGCGGATCGGGACGCCTCGTCAATCTCCTGGATAAGCTCCTCAAACACCCTTTCGAGGGGGTCTGACACAGTCATGCCTGAAAGCAGCCTGGCAAAGGTTTCCGGATAGGGGTCGACAGCATAAACGAGAGAACATCTGGCCAGGGCTTCACTCCCCTCCAGGGTGAGGTATTTCGCGTCACCCGGGCCTGCGCCGATGAAGTAGATGGGGTGGGGTTTTTTGTTATTTAGTGTCATATTTTAAATACCAAACAGCTAAAAGCCTTAACGCAGAGGGCCGCATGAAGCGCCATTTTACAGGCGCTGTCGCCGAGGGCCGCGGTTAAACCGATATCAACATTGCGTCCATTTCTACTGGGTAACTGTCTTCCTATATGGTCAGAAACATGGTTACTATCGCAGCCATGTTTTAACCTGGATTTAGCTTTTCTCTGTGTCCTCAATAACTCTGTGGTGAAAACCATCGTTTCAATAGTAACCATGCCTTTAACCAGGACTAAGGGTTTAAACAGCGGCCCTTTGCGGTGCAGCCTGAAATGGCTGCTCTGCGGTCCTCAGCATTAAAGCTCTGATCGCTTTTACAGGATCCGCGCTTTCAGTTTAAGGTTTTGCCCTTTCACCAAGTCGCTCAGTCGCCAAATCTAAAATCTCCCCGCCTCTCGGGTCTTTCCCCCCCTCCAACTCTATCCCCGTGTCTCCGCGTCCCCATGTCTCCGCGTCTACGTGTCACCGTGTCCCCGCCTGCCCTGAGCAAACGTCAGTGCGTCGATGGGTGTCACCGTGTCCCCTCGTCTCCATAGGGCGTTACCACGATCCTCACTCCTTCAGTAACCGACCCCTCCATGATCTCCCGGGGCTGATCCTTTCCTCCCCAGAACCCCATACTGTCTTCCGGCCGCGGTTTTCCTCTCAGACCTGTCCTGGCCCCTATGGTATAGAAGCCGCCCCCTGGAAGGCTGATCTCGAACTGCCCATCCAGGCCTGTAGCCGGTGAAAGAAAATCCGGGGGATCCGATCGAAAGGCTCCCCTGTAGGCAAAAACGTGGGTGCCATCCATTACCTTCCCAGCCGGATCGGTCACGATCCCCTTTATCCGGGTGTGGGTGTTCAGTATCCGCTTTGGATCCCCATCCGAACCCTGTCGAAAAACAGTCAACTTTAAATCCACTCCGGTTCGATCCCCCGGCCCGGCCAGTAGCGGTTTTGACATCTGCCCGGACATGTCACCGTTTCGCAGGGGTCCGCTGATGGATCCGGATATCCGCCTGCGGGCAACGAGAGTATAAATGCCTTCGGGAAGTACGAGAATATATGCGCCATCTGCTCCTGTGGGCTCGCTCATACCTTCCGCCGGCCCAAGGGTATTGGACTTACCCTGACGATAAGCGTAAACGTGGGCACTTTCAACAGGATGCCCGTCCTCATCTGACAGCTTTCCCCTGATCCTTATCCCGGACCAGTCTGTTATATCGGGACCTGCGCAGGAGGAAGATATTAGTATAAGTATAAGTAGAAGTAGAAGGAGAAGTTGGAGAAAAAACGACGATATTGGAGGCCGACGGTCCTTAGTAAAGGCACATCGACTCCCATCACGATGAGAACCAATTATGTGATCAACTACCTTCATCATGCCTTTTAAGCCTTTGCACGAGTTGTGCCGTTACCCACCTCCAGCCAGGCAAATATAGTGGCTATGCGGGAGTTTACGGTAAAGGGGAGGGAGAGACAAGGTATCCAGGTATCCAGGTATCTAGGTGACTAGGTGTGTAAGTAAAAGCTGGAACCTGAAACGTGGAACCTGAGCAGACCGAGCGAACCTGAGGTTTGACAGCGACGAGCACTTGAGACTCCCACAGAAGGCTGGCGTCATTCCGGAAATCACGCCAACAGCGTGATTGTCCGGAATCCAGTGGCACAGGTCTTATAAAAGCGACTGGACTCCGGGTCAGGGCCCGGAATGACCCGTCTTCGCTTTGGGGCGTCGCTTACGGCTTCCGTCGCCGCCTTAGGCTATGACGTGACAAGGTGCCCTCACTAGTCAGCTATGGCGTGACAAGTCGCCGTGGCAAGCTGCGGTGAAAAAGCATAATCCTTGATCCGTAAAACCTGGACTCCTAAACATTTTAATACCGCTCATTCCCCCGAATTTAGCCTTACCCTGCGTAACCCTGCTTGCCGAGGCGTAGCTTCAGCGAAGACTGGCGGTACGGCCTTCAAATGGCCGTTCTGCGGTCCTCTGCGTTAAAAAAAACGTTGCATTTAATAGTAACCGGGATTGCTTCGGCCATATCTTTGGCCTCGCAATAACAGGCTATTTATCTTCCGGTTTTGGATTCGCCTTTCTCAGTGTCCTCATTTTCCTCTGTGGTGAAAAACATTGATTTTATAGCGACTGGATTCCGGGTCTCGGCTCCGCTTCGCCCGGAATGACGGAAGAAGAAGTACCTGGTTCGATTTTCCTGCCGCTTAAGCCTTCCTTCCGTCTTCGTTCTTCGAACTTCGCCGCGACAAGCTGCGTCCGAAGCCTGTCACGCCATCCGTCTTAGCTGAAGCTACGCCGTGACAAGCAGGCGTGACGGCCTCTGCGTTAAAAACAAAAAAATGGCTCCTCAGCGTTGGGGGTCGCCGAGGAGCCGGCTCGGTTAGACCGAGCTTGGGGGTGCATCTCCGATCACGACAAGCGCGATCAGAGTTGGGGGATGCTAATGAAAATATACCTCTTTTTTCCGCTTTGCAATCTTCTTCTTTACCCGCGTGCTCAAGTAACGGTCGCCGGCTGCCTTTTGAACTCCCTTGATGTATTCTTCCCTGCTGACAGACTGCACCACCTTGACTCCTGTGCTGCTATTCTTGCCTTTGACCCTCGGCACTCTAGCTGCGATACTGAACATATCTACCGGATTTTCACCCCTGAAGTAACGAACAGTCTCAAGAGATTTCCCGGATCCAACATGCCCATTTTCCAGGATCAATTTAAAGTACATCCTAAACACCTTTCTGCATTAAGTGTAGCACAATCAGACATATGCAGAGCTCGTGCCAATGGATGAACCTTTTGTCAAAGAGCTGTAAACGGCCTTAACTTAAACGATTTTATAAATTTTGCAAGATGTAAAACACCATAATTCCTCATGGATGGTGAATTATTTGCATGCGCACCAGACCACATATGCGCATTAATTGCCCACCTTTAAGAATCCTGGAAGGTTTTTCACATTCAAAATCCGGTAGTCTCCTGTGATGAACAAAAAGACTACTGGATTTTAAATTCTTTGAGCTTATATTGAAGTGTCCTTCGGCTGATTCCGAGAAGTTTGGCAGATTCTGTCCTGTTGCCCCCTGTCATTTCCAGGGTACTCAGGATCGCTTCACGCTCAAGATCGCTCAGGGGCCGCCCGGGGATAATTCCGGAGGATGGAGCGCTCCCCTCCTCCGTGATATGGCCGGGGAGGTCACCGGGTTGAATAACATCTCCTCTGGCCATAATGACAGCACGCTCAACCACGTTTTCAAGCTCTCTCACATTTCCTTTCCATTTGTTTCTCACCAGAAGATCCATGGCCTGAGGGGAGAACCCCCTGATCAGCTTACCGTTTCGTTCCGCAATTACGGAAAGGAAGTGATCAGCCAGAAGCGGGATATCCTCCCTTCGCTCCCGAAGAGGGGGAAGGGTAACCGGAACCACGTTCAACCGATAGAAAAGATCCTCCCTGAAACGCTTCTCCCTGACCTCATCCTCAAGATCCCGGTTGGTAGCGACGATAAGGCGAACATCCGAAGATATGGTCTCGGTGCCGCCAACCCTCTCGAAGGATCTGGACTGGATCACCCGCAGCAGCTTGGCCTGCAGGAGCAGGCTCATCTCAGCGATCTCGTCCAGAAACAGTGTACCCCCATCGGCCAGTTTGAACCTGCCCTCGCGCCTTGCAACGGCTCCCGTAAAGGACCCCTTTTCGTGACCGAACAGCTCGCTTTCCAGCAGGGTCTCCGGAAGCGCCGCGCAGTTCACCTTCACAAGGGGACCTTTTTTTCGGGGACTGTTAAGATGTACGGCATCGGCCACAAGTTCCTTGCCTGTGCCGCTCTCTCCCAGAATCAGAACGGTGGCCTCCGTAGGCGCAACCATACGAAGCGTATCGAAAAGTTCCAGGATCCTGGAACTTTTCCCGATGATCTGAGTGGCCTCAAAGGCCCCCGTCACCTGAGCTTTTAAGGATTCGTTTTCGGCCACCAGGTGGGAAAACTGCAGCGTTTTTTCTACCTGGACCTTAAGTTCTCCAAGATCGATGGGTTTGGTGAGATAGTTAAGGGCTCCTGAACGCATTGCGTCCACTGCGGTATCTACACTTGCGTAGGCCGTAACGATGAGAACCTGAACCGCAGAAGATATATCCTTGATCCGTTTGAGAGCCTCCAGCCCATTCATGCCACCCATATTCATGTCCATGATGACAAGTTGGTAGAAACCGTCCTCCACCTTCTGGACTGCCTCTTCCCCGCTGGAGGCGGTTTCAACGGCATACCCCTCATCGGTAAGGACAAGGTGAAGAAGGTCTCGCTGGGAGGCCTCATCGTCCACCACAAGGATCCGGTTGTTTTTATTGTTGGTCATAAATGAGATTCCATATTTCAAATTCCAGATGTTTATTCGTGAAGAGTTAACAGTGAACTGTGAACAGTTTTTTGTCCAATTCACGATTCACGATTCACAGTTTGCAGACTTATCCCTTCGTTTGTGCTCTTTCCCCGATACGCCGTTACAGGTTTTTCCTGTCCCCTGTATCCCCTTCATCCCTGTTAGAAAAACGAATCTCAAATCTCATCCGCCGTCGCTAACGCCCGCCGACCAGCTATGGCGGACAGGGATCTCAAATCTCAAAAACCCGGGATCGCTTCCGTCTTCGTTATACCTGCGGCATAACTTCGCCGCGACAGGTCACATGGTTAAGTTCCAATCACCCCCACCTCAATCCTCCCCCCTCAATAGGGGGAGGAAGAGTTCGGAAAGGGGACTATTTTAGGGTTCGCGATGACTGCGTGTATTTCTAAGATTCTCGCTCCACGCACGCACGCTCCACGCACGTACGAGATCTTTCCCCCACTCGCCCCCTCCAGTTCTTACTCCGTTTCCCTGCGTCCCCGCCTGCCCTTCTCCTGCGTTCTGTGTTCTGCGTTCTGCATTCTGGAAATCAGCTATCAGCTGATTCCCCACCCGGGAATCGTACAACAAAGCTCGCCCCGGCACCTGGAGATGATTCTACCCGTATTTCCGCCCCATGGTCCAGCACGATCCTGTGGACAATGGCAAGACCGAGGCCTGTTCCCGACTCCCGGGTCGTATAAAACGGTTCAAAGATACTTTCCTGCTTCTCCTCCGGAATGCCCGGCCCGGTATCAGATACTTTAAGGAAAGGGCGCGTTCCATACACACCAGCCTGTATAGTCAGAACACCCCCTTCAGGCATCGCCTGCAGGGCATTGAGCAACAGGTTCAGAAGAAGCTGCTTCAGAGTATCGGCATGGCCCATGACCACGACCTGGGTTTCAGGGAGTTCCTCAACCACGGTTACTCCCTGGCTGGATGTTTCCCTTGCGATAAGGGCGTGAGTCGAGCGTACTATCTCGCACAGGTCCAACGGTTTTAATTCCGGTTCCCGGGGACGGCTGAAATCAAGAAGTTCGGTGATGACCCTGTTGAGCCGATCCACCTCTTTAACGATGACATCAAGGGCCCTGCCTTCAGAGGTATCTGAATCAAATTTGCCTTTCAGATGCTGACTGTACCCGCTGATAGAGTTCAAGGGGTTGCGGATCTCATGGGCCATCCCGGCAATGAGTCTCCCGAGGGCTGCCAACCTCTCAGACCTTCTCACCTCTGCCTGAAGGCCCTTTACCTCGCCCATGTCCCTGAGGAAAAGGACCATCCCGTTGGCGCCTTCCTGGACTCTGACAGGGATCATGGACGCTCTCAAGTGGCTCCTGTCTGAACTGCCGGGAGGCACTTCAATATCATAGAAAGAGGTGTTGCTCTCAAGAAGCCCTGTTAACTGATCCCACTCTTCCCCGACAAACAGGTGCCGCCAGTGCTTCCCGATGTAATCCCTGGCCCTGACATTGAGTATTGTCTCTGCTTCAGGATTGATCGATCTGAGGATACCTGCGGGATCCACATTAATGAACCCTTCGGCCATACCCTCGATAACATCCAGAGTGTACTGTCTGAAATCAGCCAGGGCACTACGGGTCGAATAATAACCCTGCACGAGGATCAGGAAATAAAATCCGATGGTACCCAGGAGCAGAATGAGAAAACCGTTTAGAAGGGCCTGCCTCATTCCCTCTGCCACAGCATCATCCAGATCTCCGGTCGCCATAGCTATGAGTACAATGTTTGAAGAGTCTTCAACAGGTGTATCTGACTCCTCATTTATCCCGGGAATGGATGGTATCTCCAACATGCGTAAATGGACCCAGGCGCTGTCCATGGGATGATATTTTCCAACATATAGGAAAACTGATCCCAGATCCCCGAAATTTTCCACTGCGGAAGTATGATCCAGGTCCCCGAGCCTCTGGCGCATCTCCTGCACAGACAATCTGGGCTCCTCACTTTGAAAACCGGGGCTTGCAGCCAGCAGATCATCCCGATTGCCATATACAGCGATAAAGAGAACCTCTTCGGTCTGGGCCGTGTCGCTGATAAACCGGTTTAGTTGCTGCCCTCTTTCCCCCATCATGGCGCTGATACGGCTGGCGGACGCAATGGACCTCACCATTGTTCTTGCTTGACCTTTTTTAAGATCAAGAAGCAGCTGTTTTTCTCTCTCAAGAGTCTGGCGGCCCAATGAGGCAAGGATCACTGTCAGGAGAAGTATGATCGATAACAGAAGAATAGCTGGTATAAATCTGGCAGCTGCAAGGTTTTCACCAGGTCTCATAAATTTGACTTTCCGTGTAATTTGGCAATAGCTGTTGTGCTGCCTTTGGCAGCCTTCCCACGGATTATAGCAAATTTACTGTCAGAGATTGTCAGTAAGAATGGCAGGCTTCGCAGCCCTTTTCAGGAAGCAGATATTCGCTGTCGGTTGCGTGGGGACTGTGGCATGAGGAACAGGTCGTTTCGCCCTCTTCCGTTAATTTTATCCCCGGGAACGTGTTCGTGGGAACGGTGCCGACAGGATGGCGATGCTCCTCCATTTCTAACTCATCATGGCAGATAAAGCACAGGTCATTCCCCGAGTCACGAAGAAAGAATTTTGGGTTCATGCTCGAGTGGGGATCGTGACAGCCTGAGCATAAACCTTCTTCAAAGGGTTTGTGCTGACTGGCCAGGTAGGTCAACTCCCTAACATTCTGGTGACACAGCAGGCACATCTGCCCCTGAGGCAACCGCAGCAGATACTTCTCATTGGTGCCGTGGGGACTGTGACAAATTGTGCAGACACCAGCAGCCAAAGGACCGTGGATATAGTCCTGGGCGAATTCAGATCTTTTTTCTTCATGGCACCCGTAGCAGAGTTCCGATCCGGTAGAAACCAGATCGTATCTTTCCGGTTGACTGGCAAAATCGTGGCACGGGGCGCAACCACCCACCGTGATGGGCCCGTGTACATAGTTTTTCTGGGACAGTTCCTGGTGGCATTCCAGGCAGGTCTGGGTGATCATCATAAAGTTCCCACCGGAAGATTCAGCCGGTGTCACTTCATGGCACTCGGAACAGTTCTTCTCGTTTTCCTCCAGGTGAAAATGGTACATGGGGAAGGGAACCTTGAACCCCTGCCCGACCTTGGGATCTCGGAAAACGACCAACGCCTGGCTGATCTTGCTCCCGTCATCCCGGGGCAGACTGACCTCGATAAAGTTGCTCCCAAGGGACACGGGAGTGCGGAAATAGAAGATGGGCCGCTTCGTGACCAGTTCCTGCCTGCTTCCCCCATTGAGAGTCAGCTGGACCCTGGTACCGGTCTTTTTTACCTCACCGACAACATAGAAGGAATCCTGCTGTGTCTTGGTAAAGTTTGTCGGGAAGAGGATCGATAGAGGCCTTTCCTGGGTCGACAGGATGCCGGCTAATTCAGAGGAACTTTTGTCAAGGGCAAGTTTCTGGGCATATTCAATGATCGATCCCAACTCGGATTCCTGATATCCGATCATCTTCCTAAGGATCTTACCTTCCTTGTTGATAATAATAATGGACGGTAAAGTCGCCACACCATAGGTGCGGCTGATATTAAGCGCCTCGTCGATAACTACAGGGAAATTGACCACATCCCGATAGCCCCGATAGAACCTTTTCACCCTGAACACACCGTAGATGTCCAGGTTGATACCGATAACTTTGAGCTTGTTTTCCGGCTGCCTCTTCTGAAGATCTGCAAGGTTGGTAATGGATTTGACACAGGAAGAGCAGTAGATAGATCCGAATTTGAGGACAATGACCTGTTTTCCAAGAAGGGGAGCGATATCTACAGGTTTGCCAAAAAGGTCAACACCGGTGAAAGCCGTTGCATCATCACCTTCTTCAAGACCCGCCCCGAAAGATGGGACAACGAAGGCAAGAAGCAGAAGCGCAAGAACAGATAGTATAACAGCTATGCGGACGGAGCCTGAGCTTTTAGATGTTGACTCTGACAAGTTGCCCCCGGGCCTTTTACAGGGTCGCAAAAAGTCCCTTATCGACTTTTTGCTCCACGGAAAGTGAAAACTGTCATTTTCCCTTTCCTCACAAATCAATGACTCACCCTGTACACGATAAAGACAGTCATTGATCTGGGCGCCCCCTCGGGGCGGGTTTATGACTTTTTGCGAAGTCATCAACCTTTAACTCACAGCATCTGCTTTATGACTTTTTCCAACTCCTCCTCAGACGCACGACCGACCTTGGCAAACTTCACCACACCGTTCCCATCGATAATGTAAACCGTGGGTGTACCTGCAACACCGTAAGGATCCGAGACCTTGAACGACTCGTCAGGGTTAAGTTCATCAATTAGCGGCAGGAAACCAAAATCCTCCTGTTTTACAAAAGCGGATATGGCATCCTTCATGGGGGAACCATCAATGGACACCCCCACAAACGAGATCCCTTTGGGTTTGTATACTTTAGAGAGGCTCTGGATGACCGGGAGTTCAGCCTTGCACGGTTCACAGAAAATGGACCAGAAGAATATCAGTACACCCTTTCCTGATTCGAGGGTTGCCTGCATGTTGAAGCTGGTACCTGAGATATCACCAACCTCAAAATCAGGGACCTGGTCACCAACCTTGAGCATTTCAATGCCGCTGATCATAGGTATGGGAGTCAGATCCTCCTGAGCGAAAACCGATCCAACACCTACAGTAACGAATGAAAACATCAGCAGGATGACCAGGATTTTCGGAAAGACCCGGGAAATTAATGAACGCCTCATCTAACGCCTCCTCAATTCACTTCCATTGGTAATCTGTATACACGATTCCGCTTGATATCGGAGATGTAAATATTATTGTTCTCGTCCACAGCCAACCCCCGGGGTTGACTCATTTGCATTGAATCACTGGCCAGCAGGTAAACGTTAAAGCTGCGTGGTTCCATCCTTACCAATCTACCAAGACCTGCATCAAGAATAAAGAGATTGTTGTCCTTACTCGCCTCTAACTTCAACAAATTTGTCCCATTTTCCAGAATCCGGGGGGGTATGGGGATGATCTCCCTGAAATCGCCATCCCGTTGAAATTTGAGCAGCGCTTTCTTTCCCATATCAAGGACATAAATGATCCCGGTCAACTCATCCGAGAAGGTGATGGAAATGGGATCATCAAAATCCTTGTCCCCCCGTCCCCTCTTTCCCCACTCTTCTACGAAGGCACCCTTCCGGTGAAACTTAAGCACCTTGCATCTTGCCCTGTCGAGCACATAAACATATCCCAAAGAATCAACGGTAAGGTCCACCGGCTTGTCAAGAGTCCCTTTTCGGGTTCCCGATTCGCCAAAGGAGTTCAGGAACTCCCCCTTCAGATCGTACCTCTTTACCTCGCCCTCATCCCCATCCAGGACAACGAGAAAGTCCTCATCGTAGCTCATGGCCATGGCAACAGGTTCGTCAAACCCCTCTTTTGATGATTCCCGCAGGTTCCACTTCCTCAGGAAATCACCATCCTCATCCATGACCTGGATCCTGTAGTTCCCGGCGTCCAGGATGAAAAGATCTCCATCCTTGTTAGCGGACAGGTCCATGGGATCATCAAAATAGAGTCGCCCTGTCCCAAAACGACCGGTCTCCAGATCTATTTCAAGGGGGAAGGAATCGTTAATAATGAGCAGTCTTTCCTGACTTTGAGCCAAAAAGCCCGGCATCGGGATAAGCAACAGACACAAGGTGAGCATGCATGCCCTGAAAAGCCTACTTGCCCCGAGACCTCTGCATGAATACCCGGCCGCCCGCACGGGTGAGTCAGAAGTCTGCCGACCTGACAACACTACTTGCTCTCAGTCTTGTCATCTTCCAGAAGCATCTCCTCAAGCCGCCTCTTCTCTGCCTCAGCGGCAGCCTGAAGCTTGGCTGATTCCTCTGATTTGATCCTCTCCAGCTCCGCCTCCCGTCGATCGTTGATCTCTCTGTCCATGCTCTTGAGAAGACCCACAATGACTTCCCTGGCGACTTCAAGATCGGTAGGTCCCTCATTCAGACCCAGTGCGCGGGACATAGTGAAGCTGGCCCTCCTGGAACCGTTACCGATCCAGACCGGCTTGCCTGTCTGCGTATCCATGAGAGTCAGGGTGATGGAGACCTGCATAGCCGGTGCATCACCCTCGCCCGGACCCCAGGCGTGGATATCACCGAAGAGGACGACCTGGGCACCGGTCTCGGAACCCATCTTCTGGACAGTTTCAAGATCAAGATCCTCTATTTTTCTGAGTTTCAAGGCCTTGAGAACGCTGCCAACATAGTGCGGGTCCTCCACCAGTTCAAAGGTACCCCGGATATTCAGCTCAGCGACAGTGATACTCAGCGCATGCTCCTCGGCACCCTTGATCCCGCCGATATTTGTGAAGGGCAGGACGGCGACCTTCTTCATCCCGAGATACTGCCTCTTGCTTTCACTGGGTTTGCTGACCTGCCTGATCTCGGGTGCGCCGGCACAACCGGCCAGCGAACCCACAAACGCAGCTAAAATGAACAATACGGTAAGACGGGCGGCTTTCATTGTCATCTTTTCCTCCTGATACGAATGCGATTCCCCGATTTAATCACATCAGAATTCCATTGTAAATTCGGCCTCATAGGTGCGTATTACATCCTTGGGCCCTTCAAAAACCATCTCTTTTATTACCTTGAAGACGAGAGAGGAATTATTCCCGCGCCACTCCAGGTTGGTTTCAAAATCATCGGAATCTTCAGCATCACCGCTGTACTCAAAATTATATTCAACGTCGAAAAAGATCCTGGGGGTTAATTCCCGGATGGCGCCAATGGTGAAATCGTGGTCCCAGAAATCAGCATCATCGGTGTCGTAGTTGATGGTCGTTGTAGCACTATGGACGAAATTGAACTCCCATGAGGATGTGATATAGTCGATGTCGAGATCAGAATCCAGCTCCAGCTCCCGGGTCAGGTTGCCATCTTCCCGGTTCCATGAATAGACTGTCTCGATCTCCCAGCTGATGTTCCGGGGCATAACAAACACATAAAGAAAATCCAGTTCCAGATTGAAGATATCTGATTCGATGCTGGCGGAATAATCCTTTTCAGTGGATATCTCCAGTAATGGAGTAAAGGTCAGGTTGGGAACATCAAGAAGCTCGCCATCGAAAACACCCTCTATTTTAAAGGTATTATCCGACCCGGTCTCTGTTCCGTTGTCTTTGGTGCTGGACCAGTTGTAAGAGGTGTCCAGTGTGATCTTCTCGTTGGGCGTGAGAGTCACACTCAGGTCAAATTCCTGCCCAACGCTTTTATTGTCGTTGGCAGGGGTAACATCATCTTTCAGGTCATCAATGGTGTAATCATATTTAATGGAATAGTCCGCGTATTTGTAGGGAGTGCCAGCCAGTTCGATGGTGAACTCAAAATTGTCCTCGAGGGTATCCTCTATGGGAGAAGACACAGTGCTGCGCCCCAGATCAATGGTTTCCGTTAAAGTTCCAAGATCTATCAGGGTCTGAATGTACTCGGCCGTAAAGGTTATTTCATCATCTTCAACACTTTCCACAAAATCCCTGTCCCTGGTGATCTCCAGGTCGGAAGTAAAGTCAGGGAAGGTGTCGAGGGTAAATTTCAACGCCGCGGCAAAATCATGTTCCTTTTCTTCGAGCAGCAGCGTGCCTGCGTTGTTTCGGGTCTCTTCATTGCGGCCGGACAACCCTGACTGAAAATCAACTTTGAAGGTCGGTGTCATCGCCTGGTTATAGTTGAAGTTAAAATCCCACTCGTGAGAGGAGATATCGTTGTTGTCAAACAACCGATCGTCCGTATCATCCTCTATCCAGGACATATCCACGTCGAAGAATTCAGAAAAAGAATAATCGGAACTTACGTCAAGTTTACGCTCAACCTTGTCCTCCAGGTTGTCCTGGGTATCTACAAGCCGTTGCAGCTGTGCTTTTAGCGGCGGCAGGTACAAAGGAGACAGGTCCAGATCCAGCCCAAACTCCAGGGCGTCCTTCCTGGGTGTGTTGAATTCATTGGAATAATCAATGGTGTCCTGCACAAGGAAATTCAGGTCCCAGACCAGGCCGGTCAGATCCAGCTCAAAGGAGGGTGTGACATGTTTCTCATCCACGTCGAGGGACCTGATAATATCCTCCATCTCAAGATCGAAGGTCACCTGGACCGCCAGGCGGCTGCTGTACGTCTCCGCCCAATCAAGGGTGTAAACCTGGTTATAGGTATCCACGACGTTCCAATCACCTGGAATATATGTCTGCTCACTCTCAAAGGAGTTATCTATGGAAAAGGAAGGAGCGTCTGCCATAAGTGACCCATCCGGTATCATGATGATCATCGGAATAAGAATCGCTATGAGGACGGTGACCCATCGTCGATCTAATGTTGACGTCCTCAAGCGGCCAGGCTCCTTTCGACCACTGTTAATGATAAAATCACCTTGGGTATAACAAAACCGGGTCTAGATCGTCTTATGTAAGAATATTCTGCACAGGTTTGTTCTGCAAATGCTATTCCTAACAACAGGCTACGTGAAACTCGGGTAACCTACCATATCTTTTGAGGTTTTTCTACCAAATCGATAGTGATAAGATTCACCAAGCCCCTTAAAGTGCTAAATCCCGCAACTATCTGAAAAAAAGCGTTTAATAACGCCACCCACCATTGTCCCCGCTGACCGCAAACTTAAACACCAATGCCCTAATTAACCGAAATCCGGGATTGATTTTGATCGGCCTCCGGTCGGGGCGTTTGCGGGGCCGTTTTTGCCGTCGGCGGGCACCGGTCGACCCGGATACAACCCTGATCAGCAAAGGCGCTCAGCGGCTGTCGCCGGGGCCGAAGCGATCCCGGTTACAATAAAGGCGATGTTTTCACCACGGAGTTATTGAGGACACAGAGAAAGTCTAAATCTCAGGAAAGCGCGGTTGCTATAATTGCGATTTATTTTCACCACTGAGCTCAATGAGAACACTGAGGAAACCTTAAATCTCGGTTATGGCACGGTTACTATAAAGGCGATTTTTTTAAACACAGAGCGAAGGTGGATCATCGCGAACCCTATTAAAGTTCCCTTCCAAATTCTTCCTCCCCCTATTGAGGGGGGAGGATTGAGGTGGGGGTGATTGAACTTACCCATGTGAAGCGATCCCGGTTACTATAATAAGCTATATTGTTTTAACGCAGAGGTCGCGAAAGACGCAGAGGGAGGCTTAATCTCGGTTAAAGCGCGGTTGCTATAAGGACGATGTTTTCACCACAGAGGCATCACGCCGTTGGCGTGACTCAGGGTAGTCTGAGAAAATCACCGGCTTATTAAAACAGCGGTTTCTATAAATGCGATCAAAGCTTTAACGCAGAGGGCCGCAGAGGAAGTGACATGAAACCATCGCAGAGTTACGCAGGTTAAACCTGGAATCTGGAGGAAGAGCGGTATCCAGGCACCTAGATATCTTAGTGTCTAAGTCTCCAGGTTTTACGGATTACGGATCACGGATTATGTTTTTTTACCACAGGGTTCACAGGGTGACACAGGGTGAAACCTTTGATCTTGGGGTAAGCACAGTTTCTATTTCTATAAGAAGCGATGTTTTTTACCGCAGCGTACGCAGCGCGGCCATTGGTAGGCCGCATCGCAGGGTTATTACTTCATCGCCGGGATCACTGGCCCTTTTAAATCACGAATCACTATTTACCAGAGCTCGCCAGGCATCGGTCTCCCTGGTGAGCGACAATGAAGAAAAAACCTCTGGAAAAATGACCCTCGTATTTGCAGACAAAAAAAAGAGCCCGTCAGGGCTCTTTTTCACACTACTGACAGCGGCTTACGCCGCTATTAACTTACTTCCAATTTCAGGTCTCTCGTTTCAGATGCAGTCCGAAACAGCAGATGAAACAGCGACTGGCGTCTCAGTTCCTGGTTTTGGGTTCCGGAATATGCAACTTTAGCAAGGATGAACGGATGAAGATCCGACGACCTTCGGTGCGATATAGCGCTTTTTCATGGTTTAATCCTCCAGGTTAAGTGCTAATTTCAAATCTCATATTTCAGATCTCAGAAAAAACCTACTTCTGTCATCGCGAACCCTTATTCGTGTGAAGCGATCCCGGGTCGAGACTGCTTCGCACGATATCAGCTCGCAGTGACAGACGTTTCCCTTATTCAGGTTGTTCAATAATGTACCCTAACGTATCGCCGTATTCTACCCTGTCGCGCTCTTCTGCTACAAAGGTGGAAACTGTTCCGTCCCTCGGAGCAACAACAGTATAAGAGTTATCGCTGCGGTCTTCAAGCACCACGAGATCCTGGCCTTCAACAACCTCATCCCCTGCCTTGACCAACCACTCGATGACCTCCAGGCGCCCCGGGTCGTCCTCAAGTCCGTACAGGAATATGGCACCTTCAGCTGCCGAGAGCTCCTCGGCCGTCGGCTCGCGGGAAATGACCGTGCCGCGAACCGTGACCAGGCCGGGTTTATCGCCGGCGGTAAAGGTAACCGAGGCATTACCCTTTTCATCGGTTGCTACGCTCGGAGAGCTTACGGTCCCTTCTCCCACAGAAATGTCGTACAGCACATCGACATTTCTGTTGGGGTTTTTATTGGTATCAGTTACTTTCGCCATTACGGTACTCTGTCCGCCGGTTACGACCTCGCCCGGGTCAGCCGCGAGCTCGATGACAGCCGGGGCGTCGGGGCGAAGCTCGATGGGGACGATGGCGACCATACCCGAGGTCAGGTCCCGCACCTCCACCTGTACCTGGCCCATGAGAGTACCCGCTATGTAGTCGGCATAGGCGCGGCCCCTGGAATCCGTCTTGCCCTGGACCTCACGGATGGAGCCGTTATCGCCCAGGAGCGTAAAGCGCACGTGGTGTCCGGACAAAGGTTTGCCCGAGGCGTCCTTCACGACAGCTGTGATCCGGCTGCGGCTCCGCCCGTCGGCGGTCAGCCAGTCCCGGGAGAGGGACACGTCCATGGACCCTGTCACCGAAAGGGCGCTTACCTTCGGTTCGGTGACAACGATATCAACTGTCCCGTTGATGAAGGAACGCACCCAGCCCACACCCACGTCCCCGGAAACCATGTCCTTGGCGCTGACAAGTATGGTTTTGGCGGCAAAACCGCTTATATATTGAGCGGTTACCTCCCCGAAGGAATCGGTGACCCCGCCCCAGTCCACGTCGATGGTCCCGCCAACCTGGTCTTCAAAGGACCCGCCGCCCACCGTCCCGGTGTACTCGTCGGTGGTGGAGAGGGTCAGCTTCAATCCATGGTTGGGGACGGCTTTACCGTTGGCGTTAATAGCCTTGACGGTCAGACCTGCCCTGCTTGAGCGATCAGCCGGTATAAGGTCGTTGCTGGGCTGGACTGTTATCAGGGTCCGGCTGTCGATGGTAACCTTCCGGGCTGAGGGAAGGGGTTCAGCCGCATATCCGAACCGATTCGAAAACCGGCCTACAACCTGGGTCTCTTGCAGGAACAGGCCGGGCGGCACAGTAAAGGTGCCCGTGTAGCTACCAGGAGCATCGGCATCTTCCACCATGGGTATACCGGTAAGTGATCCTCCGATGTCAAAAGAAGCCACACCACCTGGTTCGGCTCTTAGCCAGAACTTCAGAGCATCACCGGAAACCAGCTTCCCAGAGTATCCTACTACATCAAAGGCGTTGTGACCGACGGCCTCGATGGTCGGTCTTCTAGGGTCGACAACGTCATTATAGACCTTCACGTCCCTGATGATCGACGTCATCATATTCCATGCCTGATCAGGACCACTCAGGGTCGATCCGAAAACCAGGAAAGCGGAGCGACCGACCATATTCGGGATTGTTGAGACACCCTTTATCTCCGCGTTGAGTCTCTTACCATTGAGGAAAATGGAGTTTTCCGTCGGCGTCGGGCCCCAAGTGAACAGAAAATGTACTGTCTCACCCATCCCGATGTATGGAATGATAAGCCTGGTACTGAGAAGACCCTGGTAGGCTGGGAGGTCCCAGACTCGCTTCATCATCCAGACGCTCTCGTCGTTTTGTGCCGTTGACACCTGTAATTCGGGTCTGTCCCCGTTCCAGTAGAAACTCACATCGAAAATCTGGTTGAAGGTTTCGTCAACGAAGGTGAAGATCGTTTCATCGTCCTTTTTGTTGGCCCTTTCGAGGAGGACCTCGATCGTGCCGCGTCTGAGGTCCAGGGAGGTGATATCGTAGGCAAAATAGTTGACGGCCCCGTTGTCCCTCGTATCCCCCCCAACAAAACTAGCCCATCCCCCATCACCAGCCAGCTGGATCGCAACGCCGCCTCGCACAAGGGTGGCCTGAGGTGTTCCTTCAAAGGATTCCGAGAGCACCTCAAGCGGGGCGGCGCAGATACTGTCGACAGACCAGATGGAAAACAGGGCAAGGAACGCCGCGGTTGTCATCGCCTGAGCAACCCGGAGGAAATATTTTATGGACGTCTTTTTCATCTTGACCTCTTCGGCACGCTCATGACAATTAATACGTATCGCCACCTAATTGGTTACTACCAAGGAGTTACCCGGTTCCAACCCCCATCGCTGCCGGTTCCGGGTGTTCCATCGCTGTCCAGCCTGTGGCAGTTGACCGCGGAACTCCAGTCGGACATCTCCCGGTCAATGGTGACGCCCGTTTCGGCGGACCCCAGGTCGCTTGGCGGCCCAATCCTGGTGTCATCCCAGGTGTTGTGGCTCACATCCAGACAGTTGGTGATCATGAGCCTCGGCAGCCTTGAGGCGTGGGGGTTGTGGCACTTGGAGCAGGGGAAGTTGTGATAGTTGTCCTGGGTCGTCGAACTATCCACTGTCAGGTTCCAGGCATCTGCACCGAGCCCCTCTACCTTAGCTTGTCCCGTATCCACTAACGGTGGAACCGCGCCTGGTGCCACAGCGACCAGGGGGTACCATGTTGGTTTATTACCCGCAGCCTGTCCCCTGATCCACAAACCCTCACCGGTGGACTGTTGGCCTTTCTCGTTCAGGTTCCCCACGATGGTGGAATCCCAGTTTCTGCCGGTTGTATTCAGGACAGGCACCGGACGACCACCAATCCCGTCTCCAAAGATATTCCTGGCACTGTATTCCGTTCCCGCCCCGGGAATGGAGCCCCCCTTGACAGCGTTGGCGTGGCCGTTGTAGCCGCTCACCCAATCCGAGCCTGCGCTGCCGAACTCATTGATGGAGTTGATCTCCGTATCGGCCCAACTCCCATTGCCTCCCCCGTGGCAGTACTCGCATAGTCCTCCGAAATCATCAACTGTCCAAGAGGAAGTTGGGCTCCCGCTGTTCTGGTCAATCCAGTAGCCACCCTTGGTCGTAGAAGTATCGTGGACCGGGCGGGCCCTTGGAACATTGCCGAAATCCACGATCTCAACGAATTCGTTGCCGCTCTGGGGCGCACCGTCCTCGTTGAAGGGGTTGCCTCGCCAGCGGCCCCTCAGGTACGGCTCCCCGTCGGGATCCATAGTGGTCGTGATGACAGAACTCCTGTTCCGGGCCGTGTTGTGGACGTCGTGGCAGTAGGAGCAGCGGATGTTGGATACTGAGTCCGTTCCCGAGACACCCACTGAACTATCAGCTGAATGAGTGGACTGGACCGTGCTGTTCTTGTAGGAGAAGTTCGCGCTGGACCACAGCGCCCCCACCCAGTTGACCTGGTTCAGGGAACCGTAATCGAAGGTGATGGAACCGGTGACGACGCTGACGTTCGTCCCCCACTCCGAAACATCACCGCTCCCCCACAATCCGTCGTTGTTCTGGTCGTGGCATCCCCAGCAGATCTGGGCCTCTGTGGTGCCTGCGGTCGCATCTCCACCCAGGACGAACCCATAATTGGTACCGTCAGGCTGGTGGGAATACGTCACTCCAACGGCCGGGTAGTTACGGATAACCACCACTCCCGTGTCACCGCTTTTAGAGTGTGTGCCTCCCTTCAGGTTACCCGGATGGCATGATTCACAGGCCTGAGGACTTCCCCCGGTCACGGTGGCAAGGTGGGAACTGTTCGTCCCGACGCCGGCAGACGGATTTGATGCTCCGTGGCAGCTGGTACAGCTCAAAGCAGGCCCTGTGACCGGGTTGACCGTCCAACCGGAATCCTCCATGGCGATGGGAGTTCCACCGACATGGCAGTTGCTGGAGCAGTCCCAGTTGGTCTGGCTGTACCCCATGGCGTCGTTCATATCGATCTGATCGTTGCCGTGCCAGGTGTTGGCCCAGGCGGCGCTGTTGTAGGGAGAGTCGGCGTAAACGTGGCAGATGTTGCACGTGGTTCCGTCTGCAGCCGTGTCGGCATGGTTACCGAGGACCTCGGAACCACCCGTACCATTATAGTTGAAGTTGTGGGAAACGCTGCCGTCGCCAGTGTCGGCCGCGGCACCAAAGGTCCATGCCTGGCCCACAAAACCGCCGTGGCAGTTGGCGCACTCGCTGCCGTCGCTGTTGGCCGCCGAGGTGTCCCACATGCGGGACCAGGATCCCACTTCACCCGGGCCGTCGTGGCAGCCGGTGGCGCCCACTTCATTCACCCCACCGGTGTTGGAACAGCTGCCGGGAGAGCCATCTGAATAATCGTCATAAAGGCCCCGGCTTTCGGTGTTCGCTGCCTGGTCGGCCTGCCAGGTACCGTTGATGTGGGTGGCCTGTCCCGCGGCGATAGTGGTGTGACATACCTCGCATCGGCTTGCGGGACTCAGGGCCTCGGCGTGCCTTATCCCCGAAACTGTCGGTGTGATGGTATGCAGACCGCTGGTCGGAGTGTAGATGCCCGCGATCCAGGACCCACTGTGACAGTTCAGGCAATCCAGATCCGTGGGCAAATCAAGCCAGTCGCCGTAGGAGGCCGGGACCACGTCGTGGCAGGCGTTGGCGCAATCCGGGGCCGTATAGCTGGTGAGGCTGTTGCCGTAGTTGGGCGTCCCGCTCCAGTGGGCCGTGTCGCCCAAGGGCGGGTTGTTCGCGTTGGCCCCGTGGCAGGAGGCGCAGTCGTTGGGCACGTAGGTGTTGCTGGCCACATGGGTTCCGTGCCGGCCGCTGCCCGGATGGGCGTTGACCAGGGTACCAGTATCGTTCCCGTTGTAGTGACACGTCGTACAGTCAGAAGTTCCACCTCCGTTAAACCAGGTGTCCGGGGTGGTCCGGTTGTAGTGACAATCCACTCCTGCACAGGTCTTGGAGGAGGCAATGGCAGCATCGGTATCGGTTGTAATGGGAGCACCGGCCGTGGTGTCCCACATGGGGTTCATATCGCCCACGTCGGCGGGAATGACGTTGTCCCAGTGGTCAGAACCACCCACGCCGTTGGCGTCGTTGTGGCAGTACTCGCACATGTGCCGCTGTTCGGCGTCGTTAGTCGTGTAGACGGCGGGGGTTGCGTCGTATGCGAGCTTCGCTTCGAGGGCGTCGATGTGGGCCGCGTGGCTCCCCCTGCGGTCCGGGTAGTCGGTGGTCTGGACCGAGGCGATCTCCGGCCAGTACAGGCCGCTGACTCCATGACAACCGTCGCATCCCACGGGAGGCACGTCGCCTGAGACCGTATCGGCCGTCCATGAAGTCTGACCGAAATCGTAGGCAGTACCGGGGCCGCCGTGACACTGCGGGCATCCGGAGCGGCCCGCCGCCCGTGTCCAGGCGGTCCCGTTGACGTTCATGCTGATGAGGGCGTTGCCGTGGTTGCTCGTCTCCGCCGCGTTCTGATCCCAGTCGTTGGTGGACGAAGTAAATGCATAATTGGGGGTGGCATCACCGATGGCGTGGCAGTCGGTGCACTCGTAGGTCAAAAGGCCGGTGTTGGCGTGAGTGCCGTTGCCCTTGGTGGAGGGCGCCGTGGCGTGCATGGTCCCCGTGGTCCAGCCCACCGTGAAGTCACCATGGCAGCCGGCGCACTCGGTGCCGTCGGTCTGGTCGGCGCTCTCGTGCCACAAACGCGTCCAGGACTCGCCCACCAACTGCTCCAAATGGCACCCGGCGATGGAGGGTGAACAGGTGGGTGTGGCGGCATCGGCGAACCCGACGCCGGCCGTCAGCGCAACCGCCGTCGTGGCGGTGCTGTTAATAGTGGAGTTGTCCACACCGTTGAGGTGCCGGGTGGAGGGAGGCGTCGGGTGACAGGTCTGGCAGTCGCCTGTGAGCGCACCGCTGCTGTATGCGAAGCTCTCGTCGTGGGCGGCAGCCGACACCTTCGGTGTCTCATCGTGCAGGCCTGAAACAGGGTTGGCGATATTGCCGGCGAAACCGCCAGCGGTGTGGCACATGACGCAGTCGGCGCTGCCGGACTGGTACCACTGATAGACTCCGGAGGTGGACTTGTTGTTGTGGCAGTCCACGTCGTTGCAGGTCCCGGCGTCGGTTCCTGCCACAAAGGCAGCGTTGGTCTCGGAAGGCGTCTCGGTGGCGGTGTCCCAGATCGCCTTGGCGTAGCCGGCGGGGAACACTTCGGCCCGCGTCGCGCTAGTGTGGTCCGAATCGCCCACCTGGTGACAGTAGCGGCACATGGTCTTCTGCTGGCCGTCGTTGGTCGTGGTCGGACTGTACCCAAGGGCCGCGGCGATCTCCTGCCTGTGGAGGGGGTGCCGCCCCGCGTTGTTGGGGGTGGTGCCCCCATCGTCGGCGCTGGAGGTGTCCGAGGGCCAGGAGGAGCCTGATGCCCCGTGGCACTGGTCGCACCCGGTGGCAGCCCAGGAGTACTCCCCGCCCTGGTGTTTGTGGCAGTTCTCGCAGCCTGATTTCAGGCCGGTGCCTCCTCCGTGAGGGGCCGGGTTGGTCCCGGAAGTGGACATGATCTGGTTCACGGAAAGGGGATGGCAATCCGCGCTGTCACAGGCCCAGTTGGTAAAGCCGCTGGACTGGGCGCTGTTGTACCAGTCTCCCGAGTTGGCGTAGGAAAGGGTCACGGTGGGTGAGGCGATGGGAGCCTGCTGGCGCATCATTCTGATATTGGAACCCACACCGTAACCGTGGGGATCGTGGCAGTCCAGGCACCCCACAGGATAGGAACCGCTGGTGGAGGGAGCGTGCTCCAGGTAACCGTCGTGGCAGCTGGAACTGACGCAGATGGACAGGCGGGATTTGGCCGGGGTGGAGAAACCGCTGGGAGTATTGTCCAGGACGAAGGTGAGCCGACCGGCCGAATCCCCCACGGAAGGGGTCCCGTCGGCCTGGAAGTGTGGGATGGACGAATCGTGGCAGTTCAGGCAGTTGAGCCCGATACCAACCTGGCCGTGGCCGTCGGTGGCAAAATCACTGCTTGATCTTGGCAGGGGGCTGGAGGCGCCTCCGTCGTCAAAAACATGGCAGGAGCCGCAGTTGTCCCTGGCGATGGGAGTTGAAGTTCCCCACGTGACCGCGGTAATGAGATCGGTGTTGCTTCTGGCGTTGTGCACCGCGTGGCATCCGGAGCCAGTGGCGGTTTCGTTGAGACATCCGGCTATCTGGGAAGCGGTAAAGAAGTTGGAACCGTTCTCAAGGGACACCACAGGGTTGTTGTACTGGTGGTAGACCTGGCCCGCGTCGAAGCCGGTACCTGTTGTGTTGTCGTGGCACTGTTTGGTGCAGAAGGTGTTGTTCAGTGAGTTGAGGGGAGACACAGAGGCTGCCGTGGAAGCGTTCATATAGGTGTTGCGATAGTCCAGGTTCCCCGGCTCCGGTGTCCATCCCACTGCAGCCACGTTCTGGTTGTGGACGTTGGGGCTTAAGGTTGTCCCGGGAGCGGAACCGCCGGCAACGTAGCTCACAACGCTCACATCGTGGCAATCGATGCAATCCAGGGTTGCGTCGGCCCCGGCGGTGTTGGATGTGTAGGGGGCCACCGGGTGCTTGGAGATGGAAACGGCCGTGAAGTCTTCCTTGACGCCGATCATGTTCTCCCGGACTGTCCGGGGGGCATCATCATGGCAGTAGATACACGGCAGCGGGCTGCCTGTACTCCAGCCGCCATTGATGATCTCCGTCATGGCATCCCCGCCCCGTATCAGGCGGGAATTAAGCACCGCGTCGGCAATGGAGCCGCCTACGATGTGACAGTCGTAACATTGGGAGTCCTGCAGCTTGTGACCCGCAAACAAAGTTCCCGGGGCCGAGAGGCCAAGGAGAACAAGGATCAGCAGGCACACGCCTAATGTGCTCTCAAAAGAGGCATTCCGGTATCGACTCATCTTATCGGGCTCCAAAGTTCAATTCATCGCTCATTAACGACTCCATTGTTATTACGGCCTCTCTTAACTCAAAGTTACATAGAAACAAGGGCTTTTGCCCATTATTTTAAACTTTTAATTTTGCCATTTATGCCCATAGGGCTATTGACAGTACTACTGAACCCCTGGTTCAAGGCAAAATATAGGTTCCCGCTCCCATAGTCACAGCCCGAAGCTTCCCCTGCTCCGGGACAAGGCGCGTGACGGGAAAGTTGATATAGCCCACTTTCTGCCACCGCGTACCGTCCCAACTGAAAACCCCTTTGTTGGTCCCTATGTAAGGGGTCTTGTCGAGAAGGGCGACCTGGGTGGCGATAACCCTTTCAGGACGGTTTGCAAGCTCAGCGGCCTTCCCTCCCCCGGTGGCCATCATCACCCTGCCGTTGGCAATGGCGAGAAGAACACCATCCTGGGCCGAGAAGTCCGTTATTCGCCCTTTAAAACCGGGCACAGGGGTAAAATCGCTGTTTCCCTGGGCCTTAAACACTCCGGCCTGTGTGGCGACCCAGTAAGTATCATTCTGGCGAACTAAAGAGACTACAGGGAACCGGCCCACTCCGCTATCCCGCCTCTTCCAGTTCGGTTCCTCACCGATCTCGGTCCAAACAAGACCGTTCTCAGTCCCGGCCAGAACACCGCCATCGTAAAGTGCCAGTCCCTTGATGGTGTTGGAGGTGCCCAGGCGAATATTCCAGCTCCTCCAGGTTTTTCCATTATCCTTGCTGACAAAGACACCGGCGCCGTTGGAACCCAGAAGGATACGACCATCTTCCAAAGGAAGGAACACATTTACAGCAGCTCCCAGCTCCACCGGGGTCACATCCTCCCAAACCTTTCCGGCGCTGGAGGAAAAGTAAACCCCTCCCTGGGTACCTAACAATCGGTTCCCTGAGACAACGAGGGATGCGTTCACCGAGGAAAGGTTGGCGGGCAGGCCAATGGGGATATAGCGGTCCCCCTCCAGCTTGACCAACCCCTTACCTCTGAGAATAAGGAAATCGCCGTAGGGAGTGGATACCGAATCCAGAGGGATGAAACTTGGGGAATACTGGCCCACCGGGGACCAGCTGCTGCCCTGGCTGTTGCCCAGGTTCAGTTCGGTTGCGGGCCGTGATGCCAGGAATCCATTCCTGGCAAACCCGAGAAAAGCAATAGGGTCTCCCGGGGCGCTCTTTAACTTGCTGAATTTGTTATCTTTTTTAGCAAGAAAGATGCCCTCTCCGGGCAGCGCCATGAGGACCTCGCCGTCAGACACCGATGCCACCGTGGGACGGGATTCATCAGGAAGCCCCTTTTTGAGAAGCTCGTACCGATCTTTCTCCTGCCTGTACACACCCCGCCGGGTCACCACGACAGGCTTCCCGTTTGTGTAACCGATGGCGATGACCTCGCGGGCAGCGGGGTTTGACCAGAACGGGTCAGTGACAGGCTCCCAGGTCACGCCCTTGTCCCGTGAGCGGATGAGCCCCTGACCGGAACTGGCCAGAATTTCCTTATCCTCCGGGTGGATGGCGATGTAACGGATGCCGGAAACAATGCGGCCGTAAGGGTCCTTCGGGGGGTTGACTTCCTGGAATAAACCTCCGTCAACAGACCGGAAGATGGTTCCTGGATCTGAGGTAACCACCACGAGGCTTTCCCCGATACCCAGCCCGGTAAGCCTGACAGCTCTGTCGGTAAACCCGGCGGGACTCCACTCCTCCCCGTCAGCGGACCAGAAAAGCTCGGAATTGGAGAGGACACCCACTCCGTATTTCTGGGAATAACTCAAGGCAACGAGATCAGCCCCTTGCTGAGGGCTGGCCGACACCGTGAACGGCATCATGACAACCGCGACAACAAGCAGTAGAATAAAATTGCGCAGCATCGTATAAATCTTCATATCCCTTTCCTCGTTTCAGTAGTCAGTAGTCAGTAGTCAAGCATTAAAAGACTGCTGACTGTTGTCAACAGCTATTCCTGCCTGGCATGGCTTCTCAGCAGGATCAGTATCCATGTTTTCCTCAAACCTCTAAAGACCGCTGACAGAAGGACCAAACCTCCTGCCAGGGGAATGAGCACCAACATAAACCCGACGACTACCGGCAGCGCTCCCGTGTGTGCCCCTGATCGGACTGTGCCTATTATGGGGCTGAGCATGATCCTGGCGCCCTGTTTCAGCAACGGATGCCTGGCAATGAAATCAGCAGGTTTCGGGCTGACCGTGTAATAGACCGCAAGAAGTACACGTCCCCAACCCCTGTGGACAAGGTAATTGTCCCTGTATTCCCTCAGAAGGTCCACTTCTGCTTCCATGGGACTGCCATAGGCCGCGGTGGCAATGAAGCAGCCTCCCCCACCCCCGCCTCCCGAGGTCACAGGTGGCGGGTCTTCCGTCCCTGCAGCCAGGGGGTTCGTGGCAGCTGTGAGCAGAGCGGAGACCTGATCCTGTTCATCGTAAGCGGCCAGGGCCAGAAAAAAGCGGGTATCGGTATAGGAACTGATATCCAGTGAATAGGTTTCCACACGGTGAGAGATGTGGGGAGCCGGCATACCGTTCACCGAAACAACCCCCACATCCGCCAGGTCCCTCGTACCGGCAAAGGCTCGGTCCGTCCTGTAATAAAGCACATATCGATCGGCCCACCCCGGCATGTCTCCATCGTCCCCGGGGGCCATCCAGGAAAGCTCCATGGTGCCTGCCATACCTGCCAGGACATCAGCTGTATTCAATATTTCCAGTTCACTGCCCCATGGGAACAGAGGCCCGGCCATATCATTGAAATGATCGTTCCTTAAGGTAAAGGCCGACCCGCACTGTGTGGTAACCCAGAGCAGGTTCCCATCCTTGGGGTGCACCGTGACCGATGTTGGACCGTAGAGGTCGATCTCACCATCAAGCCGGTCCCACTGGGCCCCGGGGCTGCCCTGATAGGTGCCTGCACGGGAGTGGTAAAGGCCCATGAAGCTGGTCCCGTTCTGGTGGGCTACCGTAAAGGCGTCAGCCAGGCCATCGGCATCCGCCCCGTGGGGGATCTCCAACGCTTTTATGATCTGACTCTGGGGCAGACCGTCAGGGTTGGGAACAGCTGTGTCCAGAACCCAGGTGTCGTTGGACCTTGTCAAAGCCATTCCACTCACACAGTTTTTGGCCCCGGCCACCGCCTTTTTGGTGCCCAGTTCCGCAGGGTTGAAATCCAGGCCTCCCACGGACTGGTTCATGTAAAGACCTGTTTCTTCAAACGCTCCAGACCCTTCCAGGAAAAGAACACCGGGGACTATATCCTGTATCGAATCGGTGCCCACGAGGATGGAACGCTGCTCAGGCTCGAGAAGGTCGGACACCAGGAGGTTGGCCCGGTAATGGCGGGCAGTCGAAAGGTGGGTGGTCATGGAGGCGAAGTTCCCACCACCATCGATAGACCGGTAGATCCCATCTTTACTCACGTTCGTGAACCAGATGGTATCCAAGTCAAAGGGATCCACCAGGAGGTCGGTGATGGTGCTCTTTGTATTGATGTCCCAGAATACCTGGTCGAACCAGTAGCTCACGGGATCCTGGGTTCTCACCACCCCTTTGAGAAGGCCCACACCCGCTTTTCCGCCGACCCAGATGGTACCTGTGTCGTCGAAGGAAAACTCCGCCGAGATATATCCTTTGTCCCTGATATCCTGCATGACGTCGAGGTTGGAGTCTGCATGGTTGCTCACAAACCGGATATAGGACAGGATGACCCTGCTCCAGTCACCGTCTATTCTCTCATACAGGCCACTGGCACCGAAAGCCAGGGCGCGGTCCTGGTGCCGCGGGTTTATGACCATACCGTCCAGGCTCACCGCCGCGATACCACGGTCATCTTCCACCGCAGCCCCCTGTCCCCCCATGTAACGCCAGATCCCGGCCTGGTCATAAGCGACCCATTCATCTCCTCCGAGGGGGAGCACGGCCCGCACACGGCTCGAAACATAATTATAGACGGATGAAGGCCTCCAGGTGGCGTCGTCGAGGTACCAGACACCGCCATTGGGATCGTCCGCGTTGCTGCCCACATATCCGTGCTTACGCAGGATGCTGACCATGCGGCCCTGGATGTCTATTCCGAAATCCACCACGGGGAACGAGGTGGGAAGACCTGTCCCGTGTGCTGCCCAGGACCCGGCATCGGATTTTCTGAAAACCTTCCCTCCCCGGGTACCGAAAAGCACGTGCCCTGCCAAGCTGTAACCGAGGGAAATGGGCTTCTCCCCTTCGGTCAGGGTCCCCATCTTGTTCATGTCCAATTCCGCACGCCAGGTGGTCCCGCACGATCCCGTTGCATCGCTTACAACCATGTCGGAATAGGATCCGTCATCGTTGGAGCGTACGAGGTAAACCGTGTTCGATCCCGCACTGCCAAGAGCGCTTTGAATGGGCAGATTGAAAGGATACCATCCGGGATCGATGCCACTACTGAACGCGCCCCCCGACGCGGCACGTCGGTACACATAACCCACCTGCATTGGAGATACCGCATTGCCGCTGGAGTTGACGCACTCTCCCTGGGCATTGATGAACTCGGTACACAACTCCTCGTCGTGGGTCGTCACCAGGAGGTCTCCAGGCCCGCAAAGGACCATGGAAGAAACCTCCCTGGTCTCATCTGTCCCGGCGGTGGCAGGGTCGTCCACGCCGAAAAGTGACTCAAAGGTACCGGACGTCATGTTCAGTTCGTACAGGTACCCCGACCACATGGTGTCGTCGAAGTTAAAATCGTCCCGGGATCCTCTGACGACGGCGTAAACGACATCGTTGGCCGGGTCAGGGAGAAGCTGCAGGACACGGTAACCGAGAGTATTCTCAAAGGGCTGCCAAGCCCCACCCGCATCGGTTACATTTCGCAGGTATATGCCGTTGCCGGTTCCGGCGTAGATGGTATTTCCTTCGGCCGGTGAATTTTCCAGGGCGTGGATCACCCCGCCCCACGGACCGGCTGAGGTCCAGGCAAAAACGCCTGCCGGTGTCGCAAGGATGCCAGCAGCGACCATCATCAGCGTGGCCCCGAAGCCAAACAGGCTATGTAAGACAGGTTTCAATCTCAAATCTCAGATCTCATATCTCAAAGGTAAATTCCAATTCCCAACCGTTCTGGCCGGTGTTATTTCCAAGATTCAAAGGTTTAGATCCAAGATCCAATATCCAGGATCCAGTAAAACTTCCCTATTGCCGTCGTAACTGTTCGTATCCTGTCATCGCGAGGCAATTGTTTGTGCCGACTTGTCACGTCGAAGCCTAGGCGAAGACGGAAACGATCCCGATTCGAGACTGCCGCGTCACACTCGTCTATCTCGATGCTCCTCGCAGTGACAAGCGCTGACATTTATGAACCTCGCACCAGGCACTTCGTAATGGTATTCTCTCCGTGTCTCCGTGTCTCCGTGTCTCCATGTCTCCATGTCTCCGTGTCTCCGTGTCTCCGTGTCTCCGTGTCTCCGTGCCTCCGCGTCCGGGGATCTCCGTGTCACCGCGTCACCGTGTTATCGTGTCACCGCGTCTCCCTGCCCGGATGTTTTTACCGCTACTCCCTATTTTCCATTTTCTATTTTCTTAATTATGACACGCCCCGCAAAGCTCCCCGTCGATGTCCCTGAGCCGCAGCATCTTGTTGGCCGGGATCTGCGCTTCGGTGCCGGCGCTCCCCGGAGTCCCCCCATTGACGAAAAGATCCGAACCGTGGGGGTTGTGACAGGTAACGCAGGTGACCCGGTCCCCGGTGTCGTTGTTGGCGTTCCATGCGCTGTCGAGGCTGTCCCCCAGGGGCAGGAACGGCTGGAAATCGTCAGCTGTATCTGTAGTGGCCTCATTACCCCACTCGAACCAGTGATCCACATACTGATCTATGTGGTAGCCGAGACCGGAAACGTTGACAGGATCATGAGTGCTGTAAACGGACATGCCTGTGTCACCCACAAAGACATCCACCGTCCCACCGCCGCCCCAAAGGGTAAAGTGATCGCTGGGGTGCTTGGGCGAAGCCCGGAATTTGAAGGAGGTGTTGTCGGTGTGACAATTGATACACAAGTTGGTCACCGTTGTCTGCAGGGCGTCGTTGGTGATCACTGTTCCCACCCGATACCGGTCAGCGCTGTCTACCGGGAAGTGATCTGTTGAACTGTCGTGGCACTCGGTGCACGCCAGGGGCAGCGACAAGCCCGGGGCGGTGTCTTCGGCCCACGGGCCGTTGTTGATCAGGGTGTCACCGTGGCCGCCGCGGCTGTAGCCGCTGAGGGGCCCGGCGTAGTTGGCTGCGGTGTTGGTGGCCTGGTAAAGGGTTCCGCCCCGGCTGCGGAAGCTGGCCGAATCGATGGCGCCGTCGCCGTCCACATCCCCACCAAGGCCATGACAGCCGCCGCAGGTAATGTAGGCCTGGGCACTCGCAGGATTGCCTGCGGCATCAGCGTCCCACGTCCAGGTCACACTCTCGAGACCGTGGCAGTAGACGTTGGAACACTGGAAGGCGTAGGCCGCGGACTTGGTCACTGAAGGCGCCACTGATGCGCCAGACCTGGTCCAGGTGGTGTTGTAGTAGGCGTTTTCAGCCCCGCGCAACGTCGTGTTCAGGTCGCTGCTCAGTGTGATGTTGTCAAAGTGAACGTCCGGATCGTAGGTGGATACGCTGGACTGGTTGTGCCATGTAGCCGAACCGGGGTTGGGCCCGTGGCACGTCTCGCAGTTGAACTCCGGCTTGCCGCCAGCGGTGCCGCCGTGGGCCTGGTGGGCCCCGGAGGTGGGCGGATATGCGTGACAGCCCGCGCAGCCCGCGGTAAAGCCGGTGTCGTGCTTGTGGCACTGATCACAGTCGCCTGGGTTGCCCGGGTAGCCGGCATGGCCGCTGTAGTTGGCATAGAGGCCGTCGACGAAGCCGAGGCCGCCGCCCGTCTGTGTATGGCACTCCTGGCAGATACTCGAGTACACCGTCGTGTCCGCGTAGCTCACCTGGGCCGACGTAATGCCGGTGGTGGTGTCGGTGTAGGCCAGGGAAAGCTGTTCCGTGGGCATGGCCGGAGGCGTTCCCGTGGTTGTGAAGGTGCCCGTCTCCTCGTCCCAGATCTCCCTGGAGATCATGAAGCTGTTGGAGCCGTCGCCGTGGGGGTCGTGGCAGTTGAGGCACTCGGGGGCGAGGGACCAGGTGTAGTTCAGTGAGCCGCCTGCTCCGGTAATCGCTGCCGCCGAATGGTTGACCACGGCGATGGAGTGGCAGCCCGCAGCCTGGGTGTTGCAGCCGGTGCCCGAAGTGAAGGTGCCGTTGAGGCGGAAGGCGTTGCCGGCGCTCAGCGTCGCGCTGAAGTCGTGGGACGTTCCGGCGAGGTCGTGGCAGTCGGAGCACGCCACGCCGGCTCCCTGTGCCGAGTGGCCGTAGGCAGACCACTCGGCGCTGGCCACAACGCTTGCCGTTTCGTCCCGGCCGTTGAAGCTGTTCACGTCCAGGGTGTTGTAATGGCAGTCGGCGCAGCCGGTGGGAGCGGCGTTCCACGCGATGTCGGTAATAGCGTCGTGGCAGGCCCCCGTATCACAGGTGCCGAAGGCTCCGCCGTCACCCACCGTGGTGGTACCGTTGTAGGCGCTGGCTCCGTTTGCCATGGTCACATCGCCGTCGATATGCGTTGCCTTACCCGACATCGAGGTGGACGAAGTCGCGTCATGACAATCCATGCAGTCCACCGTCGGGTGGGCCAGGTGCTCATCGTGGGCCACCGTGACAGGACTCGCTGCGTGGCACAGGGAGCAGTCGGCATAGCTGCTGCCCCAGGTGTAGGCCGTGGCTGACGCGCTGCCCGTCCCATCGTTGTGGCAGTCGTTGACGCCGCAGGAGCCCCTTGCCGCCGAATTGTCGCCATCCGAGACGGTCCCGGTGTAAAGGATGGACCCGATGAAATTGGGCTGTGTGCCCACAACGTGGGTACCCGATGCCGGCGTCCCCGGCGTGTGACAGTCGCCACAGCCCAGGGGAGCGATGCCGAAGGTCGATGCCATGGACACGTGCTGTGTGTGGCTCGAACTGCCCGGGTCGGACACGCTGTGGCACGCCCCGCAGGCGCCCGATGCTGTGCTGTTCCACACCGGCGTCGTGTCGCTTCCGCCAGCGGATATGGTGAAGGTGTCCCCGTGGCAGTAGAGGCCGGTACAGATGCCCTGGCCAACTCCGGCACGGCTCCCCTTGGCGGGCGTGTAGGCGCCGCTGGGGTTCGTGGTGTCGAACACAACGTCGATGCGGTTCGAAAGGGTCGAATCGGCCAGCGCATTGTAAGCTGTCGTGTTGGCCACCGGTGAGATGTTATTGTGCACTCCCGCGTTCTGGTGGCACACGTTGCAGTTGTAACCGTAGGAACCAACATGCTTCGGATGGGCATCGCTCGTCGGGGGATACCCGTGGCAACCGTCACACGAAAGAGGCATGAAACCGTCTACAGTAGACACACTGGCATCGTAATCGTGCTGGTGGCAGGCCACACAGTTGTTGCCCTGCTCGTTGTTGCTGTAATCGTCAAGGCCCGTGTGATCGCCGTCAACACTGGCCATGGTCGTCGTCGTACCGTTGGGGCGCGGGTTGTTCTGGTGGCACTGCACGCACACGTTGTTGCCCTGGGTCGATCCGTCGTCAAAGCTGTCAGCGCCCGTCCTGGACTCGAACACCATGGAGATCAGCGTCGTGGCGTTGCTGCCGGAACCAGGTACGCTGTAGTTCATCACCTCGACACTGCCCTTGAGCATGGCGATGTTGGGGTTGCCGTTGGCGTTCATCGTCAATCCGTGGGGCTCGTGGCAAGCGTCGCAGCGGTAAGCGAACTGCTCCGCGTTGGGATCGTGCTTAACCGCCACTGTAAGGGCAGCCTTGGCTTCCTCCATGTCCCCGGCCAGTATTCGTTCCACCACCC